>NZ_CAUUWA010000137.1 GCF_963548695.1 uncultured Fretibacterium sp. | reverse complement strand
GCCGCCCTGGCCAGCTCGTCCCGAATCGCGATGTGCTGCGGGCAGACCTGCTCGCAGCGGCCGCACCGGATGCACTCCGCCGCGCGCTTCCTGCCGTGGCCGCCGACCAGCCAGGACTCCTGATGCCTGGCGGCGGTCAGGTCGCCGTAAAGCGTCAGCGCGTTCATCGCAGTGAACGTCCCGGAGATCCCCACCTCCACGGGGCAGACCTTGGCGCAGTAGTTGCAGGTCGTGCAGGGGATCAGCGGGATGCGGGCAAGCTCCCTCCTGGCCTCCTCCAGCGTTCGTCTCTCCGCGTCGGACAGCCCCGTGAAGCCCTTCATGAAGGACAGGTTGTCCTCCATCTGCGCCAGGTCGCTCATGCCGGAGAGGACGGTGAGCACGCCGTCCAGGTCCGCGGCAAAGCGAATGGCCCACGACGCCATGGAGGCGCCGGCGTCGGCCCGTTTGAGGATCTCCGCCACCGACTCCGGCGGGGTCGCCAGCATTCCTCCCTTCACGGGCTCCATGACGATCACCGGCTTGCCGTACTTCCGGGCCATCTCGTAGCAGGCCCGGGACTGGATGGCCGGGTTCTCCCAGTCGCCGTAGTTGATCTGCAGCTGGACGAACTCCATCTCGGGATGCGCCTTCAGGATCTCCTCCAGTTCCTCCGGCGTGGAGTGGAAGGAGAACCCCACGTGCCGGATGAGCCCCTCCTTTTTCTTCTCCTGGACGAAGCGCCACATGTCGAAGTCGTCGAAGAAGTGAGTCCGCCCCTCCCCCAGGTTGTGCAGCAGGTAGAAATCGATGTATCCGGCCCCCGTCTGCCTCAGCGAGGTCTCGAACTGCGCCGCGGCGTCCTCGCGGGTCCTGCATTCGAGCCACGCGGCATTCTTGGTGGCCAGCTGGAACTTCTCCCTGGGATAGCGCTCCACCAGCGCCTCGCGGATCGCGTCCTCGCTGCCCGGGTAGGCCCAGGCGGTGTCGAAGTAGGTAAAGCCCTCGGCCAGGAAACGATCCATCATCCGCTTCGTCTGCTCGATGTCGATAGCGTTGCCCTCCTTGGGCAGACGCATCAGGCCGAACCCCAGCTTCTTGATCCCTTCCCCCAAATGAGTCATCGTATCCCCCTCGTTTTTCTCGTCCTATGAAACTCCTCCGGCGCCGGACGCTGGACAAAAACCGCGGACGCCTCTCCCCGCGCCGCTCGCCAGGCAGTCCGATGCGCCGCTACGAAAGCCGGGCGTAGTCCTCGTCGCTCACCGGCTCGCACCACTCGTTTTCGGCGCCCTCCCCCGGCACCTCCACCGCCAGGTGCGTGAACCAGCTGTCCCTGGCCGCGCCGTGCCAATGCTTCACCCCGGCGGGAATCCGCACCACGTCGCCGGCATGGAGCTCACGCGCCGACTTCCCCCACTCCTGATACCAGCCGCGGCCCGCGGTGCAGAGCAGGATCTGCCCTCCGCCGCTCCTGGCCTTATGGATGTGCCAGTTGTTCCGGCACCCCGGCTCGAAGGTCACATTGCCGATCACGACCCCCTCCGTGGAGAGCATGTTCAGATAGCTGTTCCCCACGAAATACCGCGCGTAGGCGCTGTTCGCCCCGCCGCGGGGAAACGGTCCCCCCGTCGCGTCCTTATCCATGAAGACACCCCCTTCTTAATGCTTTCCTCAAGCTGAATTCCTCAAGGCCATCCCCCGGATCGGGCCAGGACGCCCTCCGTTCCGCACGTTCCTCCGAGAGGGCGCTTCCCTAAATCCGTTTGACGACCCTGGCCGGAACCCCCACCGCGACGCAGTTGTCGGGGATATCCCTCGTCACGACCGCGCCCGTACCCACGATCACGTTCTCCCCGATCGTCACGCCGGGCAGGATGCTGACCCTCGCACCGATCCACGCATTTTTCCCGATACGAATCCTGCCGGTCCAGATGACGCGGATATTTCCGGGCTGGTGATTGACAGTGAAAAAGCCCACCTCCGGCCCTATCATGACCCCATCCTCGATGGTGATCGTCCCCAGGGACATCATGGTGAGTCCATGATTGGCAAAAACGTCTTTTCCCAGATGAACGCAGTTCGCACAGTCGATCTGGAAAGGCGGGGTGAGGAACGTACCCTCCTTCAGGTCCCCGTTCAGCAGCTCCCTCTCCAACGCCATGACGCCTTCCCTGTCGCCGGGGTCGATGTTGTTGAGCCTCCAGCAGAGGCGGCGACACCGATCGATCTCGCCGTGCACCTCCTTACGGTATTGTGCGTCCCGGATATCGCAGGATTCCCCATTCAGCAGTCTTTCAAATACGCTCATGCTCATTTTGTCGTTTTCCTCACTCGATTTCTCCTCGCCCAACCCGTCCCATTCCAACCTGCCGCCGGCAGCGACGCCGTCTCTTCCTTCCATGGAGAACAGCAACCACTTTTGACAGTCTATATCCTCGAGCCGACTCCAGGTCAAGATGGAAACGGACGAAAAACGCTCTCTGTGAAGATAGGCAGCCGGGACCTGCCGTCATTCGGCAGACCTAAACCCCGGCTTGGCGGAAGAAGGGACCACGGCGGATGAAAACGACGAAGCGCCTACCGG
>NZ_CAUUWA010000136.1 GCF_963548695.1 uncultured Fretibacterium sp. | reverse complement strand
CCGCAGGTCGCCGGAGCTCCGCACCGTCCGATAGGTGTTCTCGGCCAGGTCGCGGCTGCGCCGCAGGTCGGCCAGGTTGTCCAGGATCCCCCTGCGCTGCGAATCCAGCAGCTGCGAGTACAGTTCGGCGACGCGCAGCGTCATGGCATTGGACTCCGCGTTGAGGGCGAAGGACTTTTTCTGCAGGTCCGAGTACCCCGCCTGGGAGCCCCTGGCCAGAGCCTCCTTGCGCAGCGCCTCGGCCTCCCTCCCGATCTCGACGAGCCGCGGCTTGTACTCCCCATCGATCCTCCGCACCAGCTCCTCCTGAGTGTGGATCAACAGGTCGTTCAGCACCAGATACAGGCCGCTGTAGCGGCGGTTGATCTCCAGATTGTCCCGGTCCTCCCGTGAGAGCTCCGCCAGCTTCTCGACCATCGCCCTGACGTTGGAGAAGACCACGGCGTTCTGCAGCAGGTCGTCCCCCGTCACGGAGCTCAGCAAAATGTCTATCTGCCGGTCGTCCAGCTGGAGCCCCAGCTCGCGGAGCGCCTCGGCGAGCTGTGCATTGACCGCCAAAAGGGCCCGCTCCCTGTCGGCGATCTTCTCGTCCAGCTCGGAGAGTCGTTCGTCTATTTTCGCCCGCGTTCGGACCCAGGGCAGGCGCGAGCTCTCCGGGGCCGAGATGCGCTGATTCCGAAGCCCGTCCGCCTCCAGACGCAGTTTCGGGATCTCCGACCGCAGCTCCAGGGCCTGACGCCGCAGGTCCCCGGCCCGCCCCTGGGCCAGTATCTCCAGGGCCCGGTCCAGCAGCTCGTCGATCTTTCGGGCGTTGCTGGTCCGGTCCACGCCGAACCACGAGGACGCCGGCAGCGTCTCCTGCCTGTCCCTCAGGGACAGGGCGTCCGACAGCGTCTCGGTCAGGCTGCCCCATTTCTCGACCAGATAGGACGGCAGGGAGTCCTCCGACGCGGCGAAGACCGACGACGCGGACAAAAGGAACAAAACGGCAAGCGTTATCACGATGCGCCCTCCCGCAGCCGTCAGCCTTCCGCTTGTTGCAACATATCCCCCGGATTTTTCCCGAATGCCTGGAAACCTCACCCCATGCGGCCCCACGCCGAACACCTCCTCCAGAGACGATGAATCGTCAGGTCGTCAAAGACTTTCCGGCGAAATGATATCATAGTTTCCGCTGTCGCCCGTACCGTGGCATCGACGTATTCTCTCTCTCTGGGTACAGGAGGATTCGTCCCCCGGACCGAATCAACGGGACCAGCTGCTTTTCCAGATCCTGTTTGCCCTCGAAGGGGATGAAAACGGCCTCGCAGTCCTCCGGAATGAGGTGCGGCAGAATGCCCCGAAGCATCGCCTCCGCCGAGCGCTCCTCCAAGAGGCAGACCAGAGTGCTCATCGGGGATCCGCCTTGCCGAAGAGCCCCTGCTTCCAGAGGTATCCCATCTGGTCCCCATCCCTCATATAGTCCACGATCTGGGGGTCGTCGCTGGCGCGTCGGATGTCGGTGAACCCGGCCTCGTTCTTCTCCAGCCAGAAGACCTCGTCCACCTCGATGGCATTCAGGAAGTCCGGGGAATGCGTGGACACGAATACCTGTCCCCCCCTCAGGGCGTATTCGCGAAACTCCTCCGCAAGTGCGGGCAGGAGTTTGGGGTAAAGCTGATTCTCCGGCTCCTCGACGCATAAAAAGGGATGCGGCTGGGGATCGTGCAGCAGAACGAGGTAGGCGAACATCTTGATGGTCCCATCGGAGACGAACTTATCGATAAAGGGGTCCTCGAAGGTATCGTTCCTGAACTTCAGCAGCAGCCTTCCGTCAAGCGTGTCCTCGGTCTCGATGTCGCACACGCCCGGGACCCGCTCCCGCATCTTCCGGAGGATGCTTTGAAAGACCTCCGGATAGGAATCATGCAGGTTTTTTGCGACCTGTTGGAGGTTGTCCCCCGTGACCGAGAGGTGCTCGGCGTCCCCAACCGCCTCCTTGACGCCGCGGGCCATACTGACGTGAAAACCCGAGACGTGCCAGTTTTCGATCAACCGACGCAGTTCGTTGGCTGCCCTGAACCTCCGGAACTGTCCCAGCCCCTTGACGGCGAGGATATCCCGTTGTCCCAGGTCCTGTCTCTCCTTCGTCAGTTCCTCGTCCGTCTTGTCGAAATCCTCCTCGTTCGTGACCGCTTCCCCGACGCCGTTGGAGAAGTCCAGGAAGTGAAAGGGCGACCCATGAGCCCCCCTTTTGTAGCGCAGGACCTCGCGCACGATGCACGGCGATTTCCCCTCGAGCCCGATCTCCAGGCCGTACGTCACCAGGCGCTCCCTTCCCGTGATCGGCATGCGATACTGCATCTCAATGGAAAGGTTCTCCCCGTCGGCTCCGCGCGAGACCACCTCGTGAAACCCGCCCCGAGTCCGAAGGGCTCGGGTAACGTTGAACGTCAGGCAATCCCGGAGGAAGCCGAACACGTCGAAGAGGGTGCTCTTCCCGGAGCCGTTCGCCCCGACCACCACACAAAACCGCGGGACGTTCGACATCTCCGCGTTCTTATAGGTCTTGAAGTTTCGCAGGCAAATCTTCTCAATCTTGATCATCGTATTCCCCCAGTGCCCTTCGCACGAGCCCCACAGAGCCTCAAGCCCGCGCCCTGCAGTCCAACCTCCGTTCTCCTGTCGAGTATACTACAGGGGAGGCTCGTGGGCTTGACCCTCCCCCCGGGGGAGGCCCTATGATGGTCCCCGCCGGAGGATGAGGTCGGGCGACGAGGGGAGGAGGAGATCCATGGGCAATCTGCTGACGATCGGGGAGTTCTCCAGGGCGACGAGGCTCTCGGTGAAGGCGCTGC
>NZ_CAUUWA010000135.1 GCF_963548695.1 uncultured Fretibacterium sp. | reverse complement strand
TTGACCAGGAGACGGTGACGAACACCTACATCAACGACGTGCTCAGACAAGGCAGAGCCGAGGGCGAAGCCAAAGGCAGAGCCGAAGGCGAACTTTTGGAGAGACGCGCTACGGCTTGTGCCATGTTGAGGGAGGGGATGCCTCCGGATCTGATCTCTCATTTTACCCGTCTTTCCCTTGAAGAGCTGCAAAGCCTTGTCGCACAGGAAAAGTAAAAAAAATGGCTCCTCGCTATAAGGAGTGGTTGGTTTATAAAAGAGTACCGTATCTCAATGATCTATCTCATCGCAGGGAAACTACAGATAGGGCTACCCACTTAAAAAAGCGAGGAGCCAATAAAGAGTTGCGCTTCAAGCGTTCCTGAGGACAGGAGGTCCGAAGGATAAGGCTTTGAAACAGGACAAGGAGGTTGACGCACGATGAGCTTTGGTGTCGGAAGCGGCCTGTGGGCGCGGTTGATGTATCGGCCGTCCCCGTTTCACGCGCAGGATCTGCGCGCCCTTTCGAGGCTGCACCTATCTTCCCCCCCATCTTCCTCGGTTACGGAGCCTGGCCCGCGGGATGAGGTACTCCTCTCCGAGGAGGGGGTGCGCCTGAGCCGGACGTCGACATCCGCACCGTCGGCCGTGAAGCCGGAGGCCGGCCGGAGGGTGGAGCTGCCGGAGACGGAGCAGGCCAAGGCCGCTGCGAAGCTGCCCAAGGAGAGGAACACGGAGGCCGGGTGTTACGTCAAGCGCACCGCCGCGACCATGACGGCCATGAAGGACCTGGCGAAACTGGGGCAGGAGAACTACCTCACGAGCCGGGACCGCCTGGAGCTGGACAAGGAGCTGACGCGTCTCCAGGCCGAGATGTCCTTCGACACGGCCCGGATGAAGCTGCTCCTGGACGGCAAGGACCCGGATAACCCCCTGGATGCGGAGCTCTTCGAGAAGGCGAAGAGCCATGTCCATAAGAACCGTGCGCTGGCGGTCGCCCTTCTGGAGCGGGATTTTAAGCGCAGGGAGCGGGGCCTCGAGCCGGGGCCGTTCCTCGACAACGGCGACGGCACCTCGACGGCCACGATTCTGAGGGCCGGTGGGGCGTGCGACAGCTATGTGACCGAGATAACCGATAAAACCGAGGTGATGGCCCGGCGGTTGGAGGATTGGGAGCGCCGGGTGACCTCGAACAACGACGAGAACCACACCGTTGTGGTCAAGCATCTGACCTACGAGGATTTCTTGAAGGACTACGCCGTCCTGAGCCTGCGGAGTGTCAAGGAGGCAGAGAAGGCCGAGGCGTTGCTGGACGAGAAGCTGAAAAAGCTGCCGGGCATGATCAAGCCGCTGGAGGACGCCTTTGAGAGACGCAAGGAGTATCGGCGTCAGGTCGCCGAGGCCAGGCGGAAGGGCGTGGAGCCGCCAAAGGATCCGGACGCGGATAACATGCTGAACCCCGACGGGGTGACGCGGTCCAGGTACAACCACCTTTTCAAACTTGTGGAGGACCTGTGGCGTATCGACGATCTCTGGCGAGGGCCCAAGGGTGTGTCCTTCATGTACATCGTGGAGTGAGGCGCGTAAAAACGTAGAAAATAAACGATGCGAATGCCGAGGCCGGGGATTTTGTTGTCCCCGGCCTCGGCTCGTTCCTCAACCTGTATATTCATCGGCTTTTCCCTTGGAGTAACGTTCGTATTATGTTATTCTTGTCCTCGTATATGCAGGAAAAGATAAAAAAATCGAGGAGGCTATTATATGGAAAAGGAATATTCCGTACGGATCGGCGAGCAGCCGCTCGTCTTCCGGACGGGTAAGGTCGCCAGGCAGGCGAACGGCGCGGTGATGGCGTCCCACGGAGAGACGGTCGTGCTGACGACGGCCTGCGTCACCGATACGCCCCGGACGGGCATAGATTTCTTCCCCCTGCTGGTGGATTTCGAGGAGCGCTACTATTCGGCCGGGAAGATCCCCGGCGGGTTCATCAAGCGCGAGGGACGGCCCTCCGAGTCCGCCATCCTCAGCGCGCGCGTCGCGGACCGCTCCATCCGTTCGTTGTTCGACGACGCCATGCGCAACGACGTCCACGTGGTGAGCACGGTCATGGCGATGGATCAGGTCTATCCGCCCAACGTGCTGGGCATCAACGCAGCCTCGGCGGCCCTGTCCATCTCGGGGATCCCCTGGGGCGGCCCCGTGGGGGCGGTGCGCATTGGACTGGTCGAGGACAGGCTGGTCGTCAACCCCACGGAGGCTCAGATGGCCGAGTCCCGGCTGGAGCTTTTGGTCGCCGGTCACGACGATGGCATCACCATGGTGGAGTCCGGATCGCAGGAGGTCTCCGAGGAGGTCCTCGTCGACGCTCTCGACCTGGCCCACTCCGAGATCCGCAAGCTCATAGCCCTTTTTCGGCAGATGAAGGAGGAGATCGGAAAGCCCGAGATCGCGATTCCCCTTCCCGAGCGCATCCCCGAGATCGACGATTGGGTCCGCGCGAACCTGGACCGGGAGATCGACGCCGCCGTTCGCATTCATGAGAAGAAGCCCCGCTACGAGAAGATTGCGGAGGTCAAGAGGGCGGCGAAGGAGCACTTTTCCGCGGCGTTCCCCGACAAGGGGGAGTACATCTCCGCATGCGTCGACGGGCGCGTCAAGGACATCATGCGCGCCATCATCGTCGACGAGGGGGTTCGCGTCGACGGCAGGGCCATGGACGAGCTGCGCCCCATCTCCTGCGAGACGGGGATCCTGCCCCGTGTCCACGGTTCGGCGCTCTTCACCCGCGGCGAGACCCAGTCCCTGGCCGTGACGACGCTGGGCATGGTGGGGGAGGACGACCAGGTGCTGGACGGCATCAAGCTGGACGAGCCCGCCAAGCGCTTCAT
>NZ_CAUUWA010000134.1 GCF_963548695.1 uncultured Fretibacterium sp. | reverse complement strand
GGCCGTCCCGACGAGGAAGTCCGCCCTCTCCCTGACGGGGAGCTCCGCCATGCGTCCGCGGAGCTCGTTCAGCCTGTGGGCGTCCTCGATCAGGGCCGCCCGGGTCCGCCCCAGGCCGAGGATGTATTCCCGCCACGGCTCGCCCTCGGGGAACTCCATGCCGTCGAGGGCGGAGAGGGAGTTTTTCTCCAGGATCAGCTGCTTCGACAGGGCGGGCAGGACCCCCTCCCACAGCATGTCGTAGAGGATCGCCACCTCTATCTCCAGGCTTCTGACGAAGGCCTCCAGGCGGATGTCGTGCAGGGCCTCCAGCTCGTGTTCGCGGAACACGCCCAGCTCCTCGAGCGTCTTCCTGTTCTCCGGGAGCAGGAGGAGGTCGATCTTCCCCGGCATATCCACGGCCTGGATCAGGCCTCGTCTTTTGGCCTCCTCGTGCCACTCACGAGAGTAGGCGTCCCCCTCGAACAGGACGTCGCCTCCGCGCCGGACGGCCTCTTTCACCGCGTCCAGCGCCACGTCCATGGGGTCCTTGCCCCCCGAGCTGCGTTCCTCGATCATGTCGGTCATCTGCTGCACCCCCCATGCCCAGAGCGACGCGAACATCGTCACGGGGAGGGCGATGGACTGCGATGCGCCGGGGGCCCGGAACTCGAACTTGTCGCCGGTGAAGGCCACGGGCGCTGTCCGGTTCCGGTCGCTGTCGTAGGGGATGATCGAGGGAAGCTTCGCGAGCCCGAGGTCCATCGGCCCCCTGTCCGGAAGGGAGACATCCGCCTGATCGAGCCGGGACAGGAGCTCGGTCAGGGCGGACCCCAGATACACACTGGTGATGGAAGGGGGGGCCTCGTGTCCCCCGAGACGGAACAGATTGCCCGCCGTGGCCGTGGAGGCCTGGAGCAAACTGTGATGCTTCGAGATCCCCAGCACGACGGCGGCCAGGAATGTCAGAAACACGACGTTGCGCCGGTGGCTGTGGGACGGCTTTAGAAGGTTGTTGCCCTCGCTGTCCATCAGGGATACGTTGACGTGCTTCCCGCTTCCGTTCATCCCCTGGAAGGGCTTCTCGTGGAAGAGCAGGCGCAGGTCGTGCCGTCGGGCCAGCTTCCGCATCGTCTCCATGAGGATCTGGTTCTGGTCGCAGGCCGTGTTCGCGTCGGAGAAGAGCGGGGCGAACTCGAACTGGCAGCGCGCCACCTCGTTGTGCCGCGTGGCGATGGAGATGCCGAGCCGCGCAAGGTCGCGCTCCACGTCCTCCATGTAGCTCAGGATGCGGGGCGGTATGGCGCCGAGGTAATGGTGGTCCAGCTTCTGGTCCTTCGCGGGCTGCGCGCCGATCAGCGTGCGGCCGCAGAACCGGATGTCCGGCCGCTCCTGGGCGCGTGGACGGTCCAGGAGGAAGAACTCCTGTTCCGCACCGACCGTCATGCGGACGCTGCGGATCCCCCTGCGTCCGAACAGCCTCAGGAGCTTGAGCGCGCGTCCCTCCAGGGCGTCCAGGGCCCTGAGCAGGGGGGTCTTCAGGTCGAGCGGGGTCCCGTCGCAGGACAGGAACACCGAGGGGATGCAGAGCGTACCCCCTTTGGCGCTCTTCACGATGAACGCGGGGCTGCTGATGTCCCATGCGTTGTAGCCCCGCGCCTCGAAGGTGGATCGCTTCCCCGCCGAGGGGAAGGAGGAGGCGTCCGGCTCGCCCTGGATCAGGTCGCTTCCTCGGAACACGTCGATGGGGGTGCCGTCGGGGCCGGGCACGGTGAATGCCTGATGTTTCTCGGCCGTCATCTCGGTCTGAGGATGGAACCAGTGCGCCCAGTGCGTCGCCCCGTGCGCGACGGCCCAGTCCCGCATCGCCATCGCCACGGTGTCCGCAAGCCCCGCGTCCAGTTTCTGTCGCCCCTCCATCGCGGCGATAAGCCGCTCGTAGACATCCTGGTTCAGTTTCTCCTTCATGACCCTGCGGTCGAAGACCATGGCCCCGAAGATCTCCCGCACCGTCGGATATTTGTCCCGCAACATCATCATCTCCAAGCGTTAAGCACAAAAATAAAATAAAAATCTGCCTAATATGGGATCAATGATATCATAAATCGTCGTTAAGTTCGTTTTTAGCGTGTTATCGCATGATTTTATACAAAATATTTTTCATTGGACGAGTCCTCTGTATCCCTCATCTACCGTGGGCTGGGCAGGGACATGCACTGCCCAGCTCGCATAAAGTTTGAGCGCCCAATCTGACGGATGAAAATATAATTTGCAGATTTTGGTGGACAGATGCCTTCTTTCTCTATACAATCGGAGTGTCCTTGCCTCGGCCCAGTCGGGCCGCCTCTATCTTCTTAATACGTTCAGGAAGGAGCAGGTATTTCATGGAAAGCATTTTAGCGTTACCCTTTTTCGAGGAACTCCTGAAATGGACCACTCAGGCGAACAGTTTTCTCTGGGGCACGAAATTCCTGATCCCGCTTCTCTGCGGAACGGGGATATTCTTCACCCTTCGCCTGGGGTTCGTCCAGGTCTCGAAGTTCGGTATGGCCTGCCGCAGGCTCTTCGGCAATTTCTCGCTCTTCGGAGAGGCCGCTGGAAAGTCGGGAATGAGCTCGTTCCAAGCCCTGACGACGGCCATCGCCGCTCAGGTCGGGACGGGGAACCTGGTGGGGGCCATGACCGCCCTCGTCACCGGCGGCCCCGGAGCCATCTTCTGGATGTGGGTCGCCGCCTTCTTCGGCATGGCCACCAACTTCGGCGAGGCCTGCCTGGCGCAGCTCTATAAGGAGGAGGACGAGACGGGACAGGTGGTCGGCGGCCCGGCCTACTACATCTCCCGCGGGCTCGGCAACGGGCCTGTCGCGAAGTTCCTCGCGGGCTTCTTCGCCGTCGCCATCATCCTGGCCCTCGGGTTCATGGGCAACATGGTCCAGGCCAACTCCATCAG
>NZ_CAUUWA010000133.1 GCF_963548695.1 uncultured Fretibacterium sp. | reverse complement strand
AGGTCCACCGCGCCGTCCAGTGGGGCATTCTTTCCGATCTTGACGCCATCCGCAAGCGTCAGGACGCCCTCAGTGACCACCACGCGCGTGACGGCCGCCGGAAGATCGTAGCCCAACGTCAGGTTGCCCTTTGTGATCGTCACCGTGGGGCTTGTCAAGTCCAAAAGGGCATTCACGACGTTCAGCGTGCCACCCTCCGTGATCTTCAGATCCGTGGCCGTCGTCACCGGAGCCGCCAGAACCAGCGTCCCCTTGCCGAGGAGTTGCAGCTCGCCAGCACCCGTAATCTTCTTCCCTGTGAGGGTAAGAACCGCGTCGTCCCCGACATTGAAGATGGAGTTGGTGTCCGCGACGACAAACTTGTCGTCGTCCCCCTCGGAGCTGACCACGGCCTTCTTGCCCGCCTCGACCATGATCTTCTTGACCGTCAACGACTTATTATCAGCATCCTTGTTCAAGGTCAGCGTGGCGTCGCCCGTGAACTTCAGCTCACCAACAGTGGTATCAGCACTCCCAATGCCATCGATCACGACATCCTTGTTAAAGATAGCCGCCTCACCAGCACCCGGAGCAGTGCTATCACTCCAGTTAGTGGTATCACTCCAAGTCCCGCTTGCCCCACCTATCCACGTCCTATCCGCCGCCAGCGCGGTCCCGGCGAGGCCCAGGGCAAAGACCGCCCCCAGCGCCGCCACACACAAAAACCTCCTGCTCAAAACCATCCTCTCATCCTCCTCAAAAACTCACAAATTCACCAAACTCACCAAACTCACCAAAAATATCCGCCATTCCAAAAATATCTGCCATTGCAGACCCAACCCCGAGACGGAGTCCGATCCCTCTGCCCCTTCCAAACGCTTTTTATGAACGCCTCAAACTGTACCCCCCTCTCACCTCCCGGCAGGCCCGAGGCCCCGCAGGCAACCCCGCCCCTCCGGGCCCGGACACGAGACGCGCGGGCACAACGCCCCCATCCACAACGACCCCATCAGTGATAAACATTCCCCGAAAGGGGGGCCGTCCATCGTTCTCGACCCACTCCGCCGCCCGACCTATTCAGACGTTGGGATGAGGCTCGGGGCCTTCCATCCCCCATCGATCCTCGTCCTGTCCGGGCAGTAGATGCGCAGGAACAGGTGGAACCCGCCCTGCCCCGTGGGCAGCCAGTTGGCCTTGAGGGGCTCCTCGTCCTTTGGAGCCTCGGGCTGGAGCAGCAGTTCCAGCGAGCCGTCCGCGTTATAGGTGACAGGGGTGCGGTCGTTGATGCAGTAGCGGTTCAATGGGTTTGCAATCAAAAAGTCGTCGTCGCCGTAGGCCGTTACCGACCAGAACCCGCCCTCCCGAACCGGCGGCAGCGCCCCCTTCTCGAAGCGCACCTTATAGCGCGTCACCGCCCTCAGGGCCCGTCCCGAGGAGTCCTTGTTCGCGCTGGCGTATATGGCGGCCGATACCGGGTTGGCCCCCAGCCCCCTCCAGGCGACCATCGCACGGTAGTCGTACTCCGTCCCGAACTCGGCGATCGGCGCACCGAGGTACTGCCATGGCCCCCAATGCACGAGGAACCTCTGGCTGTTTGCGGTGACCCGCGCCTGGACCCTCTTGATCATCGCCCGCCACTCCGCCTCCCGACCCTGCGCGTCCGCCCCCAACACCGCGGGATCGAAGCTGAGACCGGGCCCTACGCCCAGCACACGGATTCTGTCCAGGAGGGGCCCATCCCCGGAAAGCGGAGGGTTGTCCCGCATCAGGGCATTGGCCTCGCCGAAGAATTGCTCGGGCGTCATCCTCAAAACGTAGTCCACGGGGATCACGCCGTCGTACCGGGGGTCGTGGGTCCCCTTTGGGGGGACATAGCCTCCGCCCCGGAGGTAGTCGGCCAGCGGCAGCAGCCTCATCCGCTTCTGGAGGGTCCGGACGTTTTCCAGGTCGTCCTCGCCCCTGCACAGGGTGCGCCCGATGATCCAGCCAAGGCTCCCGGAGAAGCGAAAGGGCGTCATCCCCGCCGGGACGGTCGTTTTGTCGTCCGACCGCATCAGCAGGCAAACCTGCTCCCCGGACGTTCCCTCCCTGCCCCCCGTGCCGGCAATCCCCACGCTGTTCGTCCAGGCGTCCAGGAACTGCGCCGAGCAGTAACGGTCTGCGGCCGGCTTGACGAACACCAAAGGCCCGCCCTTCAGGTCGATGAACGCCTGAGAATAGAGCGTATCGACGTTCGGCGTGACGACATCCTTGAAGTCCGGCCCAGCCAACCTCTGCGCGTGGCGCAGCTGGTTCACGGGCACTTTTGCGGAGGTGGCCTCGACGACGTTCGTCGCCACCCTCTGGGATACGGACATCATGACCAGCGGATAGCAGTAGACGTAGGCGTCGTCGAGCGTCGCCGCAGAGCCGGACTCGTGCCTGTCGCCCCCACCGCCGCAGCCCCCCAAGAGAAACAGCAGCAGGGCTATGGCTGCGGCCAGGGGCAAAACGCCCCCGCCGCTCCTTCCTCTCCCTTTACTCACGAACACGATCTTCTCTCCCCTTTCGACGGACTCCGAGACTCGAGGCCCCGCGTCATTCGATGTCGATCCCCATGTCCCGGAAGATCTCCAGCACCTCGTCAAGGCTGTGATAGCCAACCTCCTGACGAACGACATCGCCGTTGTCGTCCAGAAAGAGGAGGGCGGGGAGGTAGGTCACGTTGTACTCCTTAGCGAGCTCGGGATACTCGTCCACGTCCACCGCTTCCGCTGCCAGCCTGCCCTCATACCGGTCATTGATCGCATCCAAAACCTTGGACATCTGTTTGCAGGCCGGTCAACCGGCCCCGGACAGGGATACCAGAGTCGGCAAGTCCTTTCCCTCGGCATGAACGGGACAAAAAATGAAAGCCAAAAAAAGGAAAATCGACACAAGCACCGTTCTCATTACCGAACCCTTCCTTTCG
>NZ_CAUUWA010000132.1 GCF_963548695.1 uncultured Fretibacterium sp. | reverse complement strand
TCCAGATCGGCGCCAACGAGGGCGAGGACATGGGCATCAACATCGGCGACATGCGGAGCCATGCCCTGGGCCTGAACGAGGTGCTGGTGACGGACCGCGCCTCGGCGGCGCGCTCCATCACGATCATCGACAACGCCATCGACAAGGTGTCGACGCAGCGGGCGAAGCTGGGCGCGTACCAGAACCGCCTGGAGCACACCATCAACAACCTGACGACTGCGGGCGAGAACCTGACGGCGGCGGAGAGCCGCATCCGCGATACGGACATGGCCAAGGAGATGATGAACTTCACGAAACTGAACATCATGCTCCAGGCCGGCAACGCGATGCTGGCGCAGGCCAACCAGCTTCCGCAGGGCGTCCTGAGCCTGATTCGTTAGTCTCGCGGGATGAACTCTCTTACTCGGGGGCTTTGCCCCCGAGGCCCCCAGCAGGGGAACGTGTTCCCCTGCACCCCTTATGACCTGTCCCGTCAGGGGGCGTTGCCCCCTGACGGGAAAGGTAACAGGGATCCAAGGGACGAGTCCCTTGGCGGGGTTTGGGGCGGAGCCCCAAGTCAGAGCAGCATCACCGGCGAAACGTAACGAAGGTAGGTGAGGGCTATGGAGGTTCGTTTAACTCCGGGCGGGATGACCGTACCCGAGGCCCCACCCGGTGAGGGGCAGTCCGCGCGTCGGGCTGTGGCGTCCGAGTCTGGGGAGGTTCTGCCGCGTCGGGATTCCGGTGCGGACGCACAGGACCGTCCGGCCGGGTTCGACCTCGACAAGGAGGACCTGAAGGACCTTCTGAGGAGGACGACGGACGCGGTCGAGGCCCTGGGCCCGAGCGGCCGTCACCTGAAGTACGAGGTGATCGACGAGGCGGGGCTGGTTCAGGTCCAGGTGATCGACACGCTGGACGGAAACATCGTGAGGAAGATCCCGGCGGACGAGATCGTGAAGCTGGTCTCGCGCATCCGCGAGACCTTGAACGAGCGCCTGGACGTCGTGGCGTAATTCCGATTCTCAATCGTTCGTATGCTGCGTTTAAGCAGACGACCAGCTCTCCGAAGACGCAGTCTTCGGATGCTGTGTCGGTCGCTTATGCCGAACGGCAACACCGTTGTTGCCGTTCGGCGCAGCAGACGACCGCTTATAGAAAAAACTGTAGCGCCTCACTGCGTTGAATCGAAGCCACGAGGCTTCGATTCAACGTAGGGGGAAGGCTTACCTTGCCTACTAACGATTTAGAATCGGAATAAAGGGCAAAAAAAACCAGGTAACAGACCCCAACAGCCAGGCCCTCCCGCGAAGGGGAGGGCCTGGCCGTATGGGAAAGCCCGTGCCATCCCGCCCCCGTCAGTCCGACATCCTGGCTTTTATCATTTTGATCTCGTCGAGGGACAGGTCGGTGTACTCCGCAATCTGCTCGGGAGACAGGCCCCGCGCAAGCATCCGCCGCACGGTATCGGCCCTGCCTTTGGCCTCGCCCTCGGCTCTGCCTTTGGCCTCGCCCTCGGCTCTGCCTTTGGCCTCGCCCTCGGCCCTGCCCTGTGCCATGCCTTTGGCCGTCGCATATTTGAATGCGTTGCGATAGTCCGTCTCCGCGCGCTCCCTCATACGGTACGACGCCAGGTTCCCCGGCATCCGAAAAAAGGATTGCTCCCCCATCCTCAGCTGCCCGATCCCCGCGTCCTGCTCCACCAGACGCTCCATCTCCGCCATCTGCTCCCGAGTCAGTCCTTGGCCATCAGCCCTTTGAGCTCATCGAGGGACAGCTGGGTCGCTTGGGAGATCTTGTCAAGTTCAAAACCCATTTGAAGCAGGTTCCGAGCAGTCTCAACCCTACCCTCGGCCCTGCCTTTGGCCTCGCCCTCGGCTCTGCCTTTGGCCTCGCCCTCGGCCCTGCCCTGTGCCATGCCTTTGGCCGTCGCATATTTGAATGCGTTGCGATAGTCCGTCTCCGCGCGCTCCCTCATACGGTACGACGCCAGGTTCCCCGGCATCCGAAAAAAGGATTGCTCCCCCATCCTCAGCTGCCCGATCCCCGCGTCCTGCTCCACCAGACGCTCCATCTCCGCATCTCCCCCTATCCTTCCAAGATAGCGCAGAAGACGCTCCAAACCCGTCTCCTCCGCCACAGCCACCTTCCCCGACTCAAATAGACGCTTCAGCTTCGGCAGCTCGAAGAATTGAAACTCAAACAAATCGTTGTAACAACGATGGTCCTCCAAATCCAAAATCTGATGTACGGACCGCCAGGTATCCGGTCTGTCCGGGAAAAGGACATACCTCAATATCGACACGAACACCACAGGCCTCAGTTGGTCGTAATCGTCGCCCCTCGAGAGCTGATCAACCAGACTGCATGCTGCGTAATACGTCACGCGCTCGAAGAAATTACCCTCGTCCAGGAGCTGGACCTCGACGTGAAAGATACGGCCATCTCCCGAGCGGGCCAGGACATCCAGAAAAGAGGTACGGCCCCCGTACCTCCGAGGATCGCTCTCTCGGTCCAGCTGCTCCACGTCCACAATTCGGCGTTCGGGCCCCAACGTGTCGTTCAATAAACGCAGAAGGTTCTCCTTGTTCACCTTCGAGGCGAATAAATACTTGAACAAAACGTCATTGAGCGGGTTCGCCCTCCTGACCTGCTCCTCGACCCAGTCCTCCGTCCACTCCTCCGCCGCCTTTTCGGGGTCATTCGGCATCCGGTACATACGCCCCCTCCTCGAACAGGAAAAAGGTCCCGAGGAAATTATACTATTCTCTCATCCTAACGTCCCATCATCGCTGTCCACCGGGGGCAGGATTCCGATTCTAAATCAAAGGATATCTCAGTTCTATAGGATTTGGGGTTCTATAGAATTTGGGGGCTCCCAGCCCTTGTACTATCCGTTGCTTTTGTGTATAATAATTTTTTGTAAAGGGCGATTAGCTCAGTGGTAGTAGCGCTTCCTTCACACGGAAGAGGTCACTGGTTCGAACCCAGTATCGCC
>NZ_CAUUWA010000131.1 GCF_963548695.1 uncultured Fretibacterium sp. | reverse complement strand
GCGTGGAATCAGGGAATCGGGTTCTTCAGCTCGGAGATCGGCCCGTCGACCCTTTTCAAGGCGTACAAGACCATCAAGCAGCAGGAGAAGCTCGGCAAGGACCGGGAGGAGATCAAGGCGTTCCTGATGGCGAACTTCGGCGAGAAGAACCCGGATATCGCGGTTCAATAGCCGGGGGCCGGAGGGAAATTGCCCATTCCGAGGCCGGCGGCAGGGGAGGGGTGGGCCGCGGAGGGCCTGTCGTCCACGGTAACATCTGCGGGAGCGCTTTGGCTTGGACCTTCGTCAAGGCGCTCCTATGCTGCGGATGACTTTATTGTTTATGGATGACTCTATTTATGGATGACGAAGTGGTTCTTGCAGAATGTGATCAGCCCCTCGTCCTGCATCCTTCCGAGCTCCCGGGACAGGGCCGTTCGGTCGATGTTCAGGTAGTCGGCCAGCTGCTGGCGGTCGAACGGGATGTCGAACTCCGCGCTGCGCGTCTGTACGGAGACGGTGTGCAGGTAGGCGAGGAGCCGGGCGCGGATGGTCCTGGGCGCAGTATGAAAGCTCCTTTCCGACAGGACGAGGTTCTTGTGCGACGAGATGACGAGAAGGTTGGTCGTCAGCCGGAGCAGCCAGGGTTCGGCACGGCCCGTCGGGCCCCGGAGGGCGCCGATCCGGAAGAACAGAATCCGGCAGTTCTCGTTGGCGCAGACATCCACCAACAGAACCACCTCTCTCAGAAACGCGTAGGTCTCAGCGAAGAACTGTCCCGGTCCGACATGGCTCAAGATCGTCCGGTTGCCCCACAGGTCATCGCTTCGGATCGTGACGCTTCCCTCCAGCATGAGCCCCATGTTGTCCGTCGTCTCCCCGGCGTGAAGGACGGTCTCCCCCTTTTTGTAGCTGCGGTCGTGCGCCTGGAGGACGCGCATGGCCGCCTGAATCTCGTCCTCGCTCATGCCCTTGAAAATCGCCGTCTCGCTCAGCTTCAGCCCGTTCGTATCCAAAGGAATCACCATTCTTTATCCATAGGCGATGATGGTCGATCATTATAGTACCATGATTCGCCCCCTCCCTCCAAAGCGCTTGAAGATATTGAAACGGATATTTTTACGAGGATCTCTTTTCCCTGCAAGAGCTCGCGGGCGAGCCGTTTATTTGCCTCCCGCTTTGAAATTGTAGACGGGCCGGAGCCTGTCTGCGACCTCTGCGGTGGGCCCGATGGCGGCGAGGATGGAGTCCATCGGCTTGTAGGCATCCGGGGCCTCGTCCAGCGTCTCCGGCGAGACGCAGGTCGTGTAGATCCCTTCCATCGCCGCCGTGTAGTCCGAGAGCGACAACGTGCGCTTCGCGTCGCCCCGGCTCATGATGCGCCCCGCGCCGTGCGGCCCGGAAGAGTTCCACTCGGGGTTTCCCTTCCCGATACAGATGAGGCCGCCGTCCCGCATGTTCATCGGCAGCAGGAACCGCTCTCCCGCCAGGGCGGGGACCGCCCCCTTACGAAGGACCCCGTCGCTTCGGGAGATAAAGTTGTGGACCGTGCAGAACCGGTCGCATACGGAGTCCGTCAGTCCCATCCCCTCGAGTATCTCCGTGGCGATCGCTCTCCGGTTCAGGTCCGCATACCGTGTCATGAGCTCCATGTCCTGTAAATAAAAACTCATGAGCTGCCCCTCCAGATACGACAGGTCCGCAGGAAGGGACCGCCCATGCCGTCGCTCTGCCGTCCTCTCTGCGGCCGTCAGGGCCTCCGTGAGCTTCGCGAGGTTGTCGCGTTTCGCGGAACCGTTGGCGTAAGAAAGGAACAGGTCCAGAAGCGTCCCCTCCGGGACCCCGGCGCAGTACGCCTTTGCAAGCCGTCGATAGATCTCCGAGACCACAAGCCCGGGGTGCCGGGAGCCCGAGTGCACGACGAGCCACAGTCCGCCGCCATCGGCGCGGTCGAGCTCGATGAAGTGGTTGCCGCCCCCGAGCGTCCCCACATCGAGCTGCGCCCGGTCAAGGTCCAAAAGCCTCGCGCATCGCAGGTCCTTCAGAAAACCGTTTTTTACGTCCTTCATGAAGGGATGCGGACGGGCTCGCACGGTGAAGCCCGACGGAACCCGCGTGCGTACGACCTCGTCCAGCCTCGGCAGGTCTGCCTCCATATCGGACAGCTTTACCGCCTCCATTCCGCACCCGATATCCACGCCGACGAGGCTCGGCGCGATGCGGTCCGATACCGCCATTGTCGTTCCGATGACGCACCCCGCTCCAGCGTGCGCGTCCGGCATGATGCGGATATGCGCGTCGCGCGCGAACTCCTGACAACACAGCTCCAGAATCTGCGCTTGCGCGATCTCATCGAGCTGGAGTGCGTACACGACTGCCTCGGTGCATCGTCCTCTGATAACAAATCCTTCCATCGTACCGCACCCCTCTCCTCTTTTTCCGCCCCCTCTCCGGGGAGGCCGGTTTGATTCTGCAACGATGCTTATCGATAACTATAGTATTATGAACCATCCTCTCCACAAATTCTCCACAAAAACGATTAAACCGATTAATCAATACTGACTTTTATAAAGATCCTTATTCAGCTGTCGACCACGGGGACCTGACTCTTGCCTCATATATAATAAGCGCGGGGAAGAAAACGGCCTGGACCAACCCCTCGAAACGATGTATGGGGAGGGCAACATCGATGGAAACTTTCGCCTCGTCCTGTCGCGATCGAGCGCGATCGAGGTATTACGGATGGGATGCTGCGTTTGAAGATCCACTGGGGCGGTATCTATGACCGAAAGAACTTTTTCACAAGCATTGCGCCGTGGTTTGGGCAGCGCAATCGTAGAGTTGAAAAATGCCGGGAATGCAACAGCGTATCGGGACGTGCTGCTGCGCTGTTGTTTACGTGATATCTCCTACGACTGGCAATCGGAAGGAACGAAGGGATATTATCTGTACGACGCTCTTTTGGTGTCCGGGGAACCGGAATATTACGAGAGGGCAATTATAGGGAAGCGCTGATTAAATCATAGTTTATTTTATTTAAAAGAACGATCCAAGGG
>NZ_CAUUWA010000130.1 GCF_963548695.1 uncultured Fretibacterium sp. | reverse complement strand
CTGCCGCAGGGGTGCTATTTTATTCGCCAAGTTCCGCCCCCTCTCGTGGGGAGGACAGGAGAGCGAGGACAAGAGTCATGGGAGTCATGAACGGGGAGAGCGCGGCACGGGTTCGGAACGGCGGGATGTGGTGGTGGCAGCCCTGAGCTGCCCTCTGTCCGCGTGCCTCGGAAGTTGAAGAAGCGCTTAAGGGCCGGAGGGGAAATGGAACTCCCTCCGGTCCTTTTTTATTGGACAACAGAGTATTGAAGCTCGGAGGCCGGTATTCGGACCCCGGGCTTTTTTCATTGCGGATTTTGAATTCCCAAGGAGGATTTTGAATTCCCAAGGAGGAGATTGCAATGGCGAACGAAGGCGAAAAGAAAGCGATGGTCACGGGATTTTTTGGGGAATACGGCGGGCAGTTCATCCCCGAGGCCCTGGAGAAGCGCCTGGACGAATTGGACGCGGCCTTTAGGGACGCGATGGCGGACACGGCGTTTCACGAGGAGTATCTGGAGCTCCTGAGGAATTACGTGGGGCGTCCCTCGGCGCTGACGGAGTGCCGCAACATCTCGAAGGACCTGGGTGGGGGACGGCTCTTCCTGAAACGGGAGGACCTGAACCACAGCGGTGCGCACAAGATCAACAACTGCATCGGGCAGATCCTGCTGGCCAGGCGCATGGGGGCGAAGCGCATCATCGCGGAGACGGGGGCGGGGATGCACGGTACGGCCTCGGCCATGGCCGCCGCACTCTTCGGCATGGAGTGTACGGTGTACATGGGGGCCCTGGACATAGAGCGGCAGAGGCCCAACGTCGAGCGGATGCGGGCCATGGGGACCCGCGTCGTGGCGGTGACGGACGGGCAGCAGACCCTCAAGGAGGCGGTGGACAAGGCACTGGCCGTCTACGTCGAGGAGCCGGACACCTTCTACCTTCTGGGCTCGGCCGTCGGGCCGCACCCGTATCCCTCCATCGTGCGGGAGTTCCAGAGCGTCATCGGGCGCGAGGCGCGGGAGCAGTTCCTGAAGCGCGAGGGGCGACTGCCGGACTACGCCGTCGCCTGCGTCGGAGGGGGCAGCAACGCCATCGGGCTCTTCTCGGCCTTCCTCGACGATGCGGAGGTCCGCCTGGTTGGCGTGGAGCCCGCAGGGCGGGGGACGGACAAACTGGGGGACCATGCGGCGACACTGGCCTTCGGGACGCCCAAGGTCTTCCAAGGGTTCAAGAGCTACGTCCTGACAGACGCAGCCGGGGAGGCCGCCCCCGTCTACTCGATATCCGCGGGGCTCGACTATCCCGGCGTTGGGCCGGAACACGCCTGGCTGAAGGATACGGGACGGGCCCGCTACGAGAGGGTGACCGACGAGGAGGCGCTCTCCGCATTTCGGACGCTCTGCCGTCGGGAAGGGATCCTTCCCGCGCTGGAGAGTAGTCACGCGCTGGCCTGGGCACTGCGCCTCCTGCCGACGCTCGGCAGGGACGAGATGGTCCTGGTCAACCTTTCGGGGCGCGGGGACAAGGACTTCCATTCGATCCCCGAGGCGTACAAGAGTTGAGGGGCC
The DNA here is from genome assembly GCF_963548695.1 of uncultured Fretibacterium sp. Taxonomy (NCBI): domain Bacteria; kingdom Thermotogati; phylum Synergistota; class Synergistia; order Synergistales; family Aminobacteriaceae; genus Fretibacterium; species uncultured Fretibacterium sp. The sequence goes on along the minus strand of NZ_CAUUWA010000130.1, from coordinate 1,578 downwards.
GGTCCGGCAGACCGGGCACGCTATAATTAAGACGTGAGGGAGAGGGCCCGGACCTTCCGGGCCCCTTCTTTCGTACCTTCAATTCGCACCTTCAAGCGGAAAGGCGGGCTGAGGCGATTGGTCTCTGCGGTTATCTTTGATATGGACGGCCTGATGTTCGACACGGAGTCACTGAACATGCGGGGCTGGGTCGAGGCGGGCAGGCGGCACGGGTACGAGATGACGGAGGAGGTCGTATACGGCCACATCGGGGCCAACCTCGCCGTGACGCGCCGCCTGATGACCGAGCACTTCGGACCCGGATTCGACTTCGACGCCGTGCGGGCGGACCGGGTGGCGTGGTCGTTCGCACACATCGAGCAAAACGGGATGCCCGAAAAGCCGGGGCTCAGGGAACTGCTCTCCTGGCTGAGGTCGAACGGGCTGAAGACCGCCATCGCCACCTCCAGCGAGCGCCGCTTCGTCGATTTCTACATGGCACACGCCGACCTGGACCATCCGTTCGACGCGGTCGTGACCGGAGACCGCGTGGCGCGGAGCAAGCCCGAGCCGGACATCTTCCTGAAGGCCGCCTCGGAGCTCGACGCAGCGCCCGCGGACTGCGTGGTCCTGGAGGACTCCTACAACGGGATCAAGGCGGCCCATGCCGCCGGGATGCTCCCCGTCATGGTCCCCGACCTGCTGCCGCCGACCTCGGAGGTGGAGCGTCTTCTCTACAGGCGCGTGGACTCCCTGGACCGCGTGATTCCGGTTCTGGAGGAACTGAACCGTGCCTGAGTCCGGGGAGACGGTCCGAACCTTCGTGGCCGTGCTGCTCTCCGAGGCGGCGGCCCGGGAGGCGGAACGGCTGCTGGATCGGCTGAGGCCGCTGGCGCGGCGCTGCCGCTGGGTGACCCGGGCGCAGCTCCACATCACGCTGCGCTTTCTGGGGGAGCTGTCCCCGGCGGCGGTCGAGCGGGTCCGGTCGGCCGTGGCGGCCGTGACGGTCCAGCCCTTCGACATCGAGTTGCACCGTGCCGGCGCGTTCCCGAACCTGGCCCGTCCGCGCACGCTCTGGCTGGGCGGGGACCGGGGCGCGCCGGAGCTGACGGCCCTTGCGGGGCGGGTGAACGACGCCCTGTTCGGGGTCGGCATTCCGCGCAACGACCGGCCCTTCAGCCCGCACCTGACCCTGGCGCGGTCGGACGGTTTGCCCCTGCCTCCGGCCCTGATGAGGGAGCTGGAGCGCGTGCCGTCCGTCGCGTGGCGCTGCTCCGACATCTCGCTGATGCGCAGCCGCCTGACGCCCCGGGGCGCGGTCTATACGCGGCTCTGACCCACCGGCGGAGGCCTGGAGCTGCAGGGCGCCTGCCCCATAGGGGTCGGTGGCTTGGATTTACAATCTAGCAGGTGACATTATCACAGAACAACGACAGGTTGTTACAACTTTCTTGACGTCGAGCTGATTTTTTAGTAAAATAAAATTGGTTACCGGTGCCATTATTCTTTTTATTCCCTTTAAAAAGGCGGCATAGCCAAGTGGTAAGGCAGAGGACTGCAAATCCTTTATCCCCAGTTCGAATCTGGGTGCCGCCTCCA
>NZ_CAUUWA010000129.1 GCF_963548695.1 uncultured Fretibacterium sp. | reverse complement strand
AAGGCCTTCGTGCCGTCCGTGTTCGTCGCGGCCCTGCTGTTCCTCCTGGGATTCTGGTACGGGTGGTTCCCGCTGGACGTCGTGGAAAAAGCGGGCATGGGCAATCCCGTCGCGACCATCTCCATGTACCTGATCATCGTCCACATGGGCACGCTGATGAGCATCCGCGAGCTCTGCGCGGAGTGGAAGACCATCGCCATCGCCGCGGCCGCCCTGGGCGGCATGGTGGCGATGCTCGTCACCGTCGGAAGGATCCTGATCGGCTGGGATGCCGTCGTCATCGGGACGCCGCCCCTCTCCGGGGGCCTGGTCGCCGCCATCATGATGGCCGAGGCCGCCACCAAGAAGGGGCTGACTGAGCTCGCGGTGCTGGGCACCGTCATCTACGTCGTCCAGGGGTTCGTCGGCTACCCGCTGACCGCGCTCTGCCTGAAGTCCGAGGGCAAGCGCCTGCTCCAGCTCCGCAAGGAGAACCCCGGCGCCTTCGCTGAGGTCGCCGTCTCCTCGAACGGAGAGCCCAAGCGACAGGCGCTTCTGCCCCCGCTGCCCGAGAAGTACCAGACGACCTTCACGCACCTGGCGGCGATCGCCCTGGTGGCGTGCGTCTCCGACTACGCCGCGGCCGCGTTCAAAAGCTGGCTGATCGGGATGGACCCCGCCTACGGCGCCTACGCGCTGCACCCGCTGGTGATCTGCCTGATCTTCGGGGCCATCGCCGCGGAGCTGGGGATCGTCGAGCGTAAGCCGCTGCTCAGGGCGAGCTCCTTCGGCTTCATCCTGACGGCGATCATGGGCTTCATCATGGGCATGCTGAACAAGGCCACGCCCGACATGATGGTCAAGATCCTGTACCCGCTGGCGGTCGTCGTGGTCGTCGGCGTCGCGGGCCTGCTGGCCGGCTCGTTCCTGGTGGGCAAGATGCTGGGCTACACCGGCCCGATGTCCATGGCGCTCTCGCTCACCGCGCTCTACGGCTTTCCCCCCAACTATGTCCTCACGGACGAGGCCTCCAAGGCGCTGGCGGGGAACCGGGAGGAGTACGATTTCCTGATGGGACAGATGCTGCCCAAGATGCTGGTGGGCGGCTTCATCACGGTGACGATCACCTCCGTCATCCTGGCGGGCATCTTCATTAATATGTTGTAAAACATGCGCTCTGAAACACGTTCCGATTCCACCCCCTGCCCACGAATTGCGGATAGAGCCCCGTGCCTTTAAGCACGGGGCTCTATCAAACAAGCTGGTGAACGTGAAGAAGTCTATGCGGGGAAAGATGTTCGCGTAAGAAGGGACGGTGGGCCTTATGATCCTGTATCATGGGAGCAATGTAGAGGTCAGAGAGCCAAGGCTTTTGAAAGTCCAGAGGGAACTTGACTTCGGAAAGGGCTTCTATACGACAAGCGATCTGGAACAGGCTGCGAAGTGGGCGAGAAGGACCGCACTGAGACTTCATCGGAAAGATTCATATATCAGCGTTTATGAAATCGATGAAACGGAGATGAGCAAGCTCCAAATGTTGCGATTCAACGCTCCTGACGTCGAGTGGCTGCGCTTTGTCGTAAGGAACAGGAAAGGTGTACCGGCCCCGATGGATTGGGATATCGTATCCGGGCCCGTCGCTGATGACCGGACAGCATCGGTCATCGACCTGTACCTCGATGGAATGTACGATGAGGAAGAGACGATCAAACGCCTTCTTCCGCAGAAACTGAAGGACCAGTATACATTCAAGACCGAAGAGACACTCGTGCTGCTGAATTTCAGGGGGGTGAACCTTTTATGACAAGGATGCGGAATTCTTCGTTGGATTACTACAATAAAAACGTCATTCAGCGCATCATGGATAAATATGGCATGGCTCAAATGGAGGCCGCAAGGACATTCCTGACATCGGAAACACACAGCATGCTGGAAAACGCGGACCTGGCGATGTGGGAATTCTCGGAGAGAGCGATTTTCGACATGTGGGAATCGGAAAGGGTCACCGGAGATCCCCGCAATTCGGCATATCTAAGGAGCGAGTGATATGACGGAGGAAATGAAGTTCTTTCTGTTCCTGATAGAACGATATGCAAGCAAATATGGCCGCTCAACCGGCGATGTCCTTCGTGAGTGGGACGAGAAAGGCGTTACCGGGGAAATCTATGACGGCTACTTTCAATATCATCAGGAGCGTTTGGAGAACGCCTACGATGACATCGATAGCCTTGTTTCTACCGGGAAACACATAGTATACGGCCAATAAGGACAACCTTACCGAACCAAGAACAGCGTAAGCCTGTATCCAAAGGGCACCCTGTCAATCGTTCCTCCCGCTTCTCCTCTCCGCCTCCGGGTGAATGACGCAGCTGATGCGCGTCTGGAGCCGCTCGTTCAGGAGCGCCTCAAGGCGGTGCGTCAGGGCGTGGACCTCCCTCAGGGGCATCTCCGGGTCGCACTGCACGTGAAAATCGGCGTAGATCATGTCCCCGGAACGGCGGGATCGGATCTTATGCACCCCGCGGACGTCGGGGTCCGTCCGGACGATCGCCTCGATCTCCCGGGGGTCCACCGCGATGTGGTCCGTCAGCTCGTCCGAGGCCTCCCGAAAGATCCGATAGGCCGAGCCGAAGATGACCAGCGCGATCGCAGCCGAAACCGCGGAATCCACCCAGGCCGGGGCCCCCAAAAAGATGATCAGGGCCATGGAGACCAGGACCCCGCAGGTGACGAAGATATCGGACAGGGTGTGCCGCGCGTCCGAGCGCAAAATGGAGGAGTTCAGACGCCTCCCGGCCCGGTCCTCCAGCCAGGCCGTGAGAATGTTGAGGAGCAGGGTCCCGGCGACCGCCGCGAACTCCCCGGCGGAGGGGACGCGAAAATCGGTCCGGCCCAGGCTGCGGACGCCCCGCACCAGAATCGAGATCCCGAGGTAGGCCATCAGGGCCACGATCGCCAGGCTCGCCAGCGTCTCGTAACGGGAGTGCCCGTAGGTATGGCCCTCGTCGCTGGGACGCTTCGCGGCCGCGACCCCGATGAGCCCGATCACGTTGGAGAACCCGTCGGAGATCGAGTGGAAGCCGTCCGCCAGCACGGACTGGAGGTTCGCGGCCAGCCCGACGGCGATCTTCGCCGCCGAGACCAGCAGGTTGCAG
>NZ_CAUUWA010000128.1 GCF_963548695.1 uncultured Fretibacterium sp. | reverse complement strand
CTGCTGACGATCGGGGAGTTCTCCAGGGCGACGAGGCTCTCGGTGAAGGCGCTGCGCTTCTACGACGAGAAGGGCATCCTGAGGCCCGTCTGGGTGGACGAGGCGACGGGGTACCGCCACTACTCCGCGGGGCAGTTCGTGGAGGCCCTGCGCATCCGACGCCTGAGGGAGCTGGACGTACCCCTGGAGGAGATTCGCGCCTTTCTGGGCGCACGGGACCCCGATGCGATCGCCGCCTTTCTCGACCGGCACCGCCAGGTGCTCCAGGAACGCCTGAAGAAGGGAAACAGGGACCTGGAGCTTCTGGAAACACTCACTCTGGAGAAGGAGGCGTTTTTCTTGTCCTACAAAGTTACGGCACGCGAGGTGGCGCCCGTCCGGGCGCTGACACACCGCTGCATCGTCACGATGGAGAATCTGTCGGAGGAGAGCCATCGGATCTTCACGGAGCTCTGGAACCACCTGGAACAGAACGGCAGCGCCTACGGCGGGGAGTGCTTCGACATCTATTATGGGGAGGAGTTCGACCCCAACAACATCGACGTCGAGTATTGCCTGTCCTTCACGAACCCCGTCCCGGACACGGACCGGCTGAAGGTCCGCACGGTGCCGGGCGGAGCGATGGCCTGCACCCTGCACAAGGGGCCCTACGACCAGCTGGAGGGCGCCTACACCGCGCTGCGGCACTGGATGGAGGAGAACGGCTACGAGCCCGTGGCGGGATCCGACGGTGCGCGGAACGTCTATCTGAACAGCCCCCACGAGGTCCCGCCAGAGGAGCTGCTCACCGAGGTGCAATGGCCGGTGCGGAAGGCGTGACGGCAGGGGCGTTCCCTGCAAGCACCCGGTCCGTCCGATTGCTCGAAGCCCGGGGCCTGCGCGGCCCCGGGCTTCGTCTCGTACTCCTGTCCGGCGACGTCCACCCCAAACGGCGGCCGGGCCGGCTGACCTGAGGCTGGCTACACCCCGGCCTTCTCTCCGTTCGCCTGCTGCTTGTCCTCGACGCGCGCACGCTCCTGGATCTGGTTACGGATATCGTGAGGCGAGGGCATATTGGCGACGCGGATCTCGTAGACGTCGGTTCCGGATGAGGCGATGGCGATGTCCCCCACGTTAAGAAGACGCTGTATGAGCCGCTGTGTCACTTGGACGGTCCTGACATTGCGCATCCCTATCTCTATGGAATCCCGCTTCAGGATGCCCTTCTCGAAGGCAACCTCGTCGAATCGGACGATCAGCGTGGCCCCCAGGCGCTTGAAGAACATGTCGCCGAAGGCGACGAGGACGAACAGGAGGAAAAATCCCCATAGGGCTTTCTGATAGGCGGCATCCATGGGGACCTTGAGCGAGACGAAGACGACCAGCACAAAACAGGCGATCATTGCCGCGATGTGCAGACAGAAGCTCCTCCATGCAGGCTTATAGACGTGCTCCTCCTTATTTTTCGCTTCCTTATTCTGTACTTCCTTATTCTGTACTTCCCTGTTCTGCACTTCTGTGTTCATCGTACCGGCCTTCCCTTCGGATTGTCTCGTTTTTCCAGGATCCCATTTTCCCTGCGTCCATTTGAATCGATCCCATCTTGAATTGAGCCCGTCTTGAATCGAACCCAACCCGGCTCGACCTCATACCATTTTTCATCATTATAACAAGAAGCGGGGGAAATGACGGCCTGCCTTTCACATTTCTTCGTCCTTCCGTGCCCCGGCATATGACCGAGGGAGAAAAAGGGCAGGTCGTGCTAAAGTATTGAGGGGAGGTGGCAGCGTAATGGACTGGAGGAAACTGGAGCGGGATCTGATCGACATCCGGCGGGACCTCCACCGTTATCCCGAGGCGGCCTGGACGGAGTTCCGAACGTCGTCGCTGGTCGCGGAGCGGTTGGAACGGCTGGGCTATAAGCCCCGGGTCGGCCTGGATACGGTGGAGACCTCCGCGGTCATGGGGCGCCCCTCGGAGGGGGAGATCGACCGGCACATCGGGCGCGCGATCACGCAGGGTGGCAACGCCGCGTGGATCGAGGCGATGCGGCGCTATCCCGGGGTCGTCGCGGTACTGGACACCGGACGTCCCGGTCCTGTCGTATCGCTGCGGTTCGACATCGACTGCGTGGAGGTGGACGAGGACGCTTCGTCCGACCACCGGCCCGTCCGGGAGGGGTTCGCCAGCGTCAACCCTCATCTGATGCACGCCTGCGGGCACGACGCCCACACGGCCATCGGGCTGGGGGTGGCCGAGGTCCTGATCGCCAGGGAGGGGCTGCTGAGTGGGACCGTGCGCCTGATCTTCCAGCCCGGCGAGGAGGGGTGCCGCGGGGCCTACGCCATGATGCGTAAGGGCGTGGTCGATGGGTCGGACTACTTCCTGGCCATGCATATCGGCGGCGGGGTGCCGTCCGGGACGTTTGGCCTGAACTCCCTGGGGTATCTCAGCACGACGAAGCTCGACGCGCACTTCACGGGCCGGCCGGCCCATGCGGCGGGTGCGCCGCACGAGGGACGCAACGCCCTGCTGGCCGCGGCGACGGCGGCGCTGGGGCTTCACGCCATCGCGCCGCACCGGGACGGGGCGATGCGGGTCAACGTCGGGGTGCTGAACGCCGGGACGGGCCGCAACGTCATCGCGGAGCACGCGGACATGAAGGTGGAGACCCGTGGCGAGAACCAGGAGATCGCCGACTACGTCTACGCACGCGCCGTCGAGGTTTTGAACGGTGCGGCGGCCATGTACGGCACGACGGTCGAGCTGGTGAAGGCCGGGGCCGGCACCACGGCCTCGGGGGATGAGGAGCTCGTCGCGAGGGCCAAAAAGGCAGTTCTGGACCTGGACTGTTTCCGGGAGGTTGTCGATACCGTCCGGGCCGGGGGCAGCGAGGACGCGACGTGGATGATGCGCCGTGTCCAGGAGCAGGGCGGCCAGGCAACGTATATGGCGCTGGGCTCGGACATCACCGCGCCGCATCACAACGGCAGGTTCGACCTGGACGAGCGCAGCATCATCCGGGGGGTCCGGGCCGTCGTGGCCATCACGGAGCGTTTACTGAACTCGAAATGATCGGGGTCCGGGGCCAGCGGCCCCGGGCGGGGGTTGGGGGGGGCCCCCCCCCCACCGCGGTTGGTTTGCAGTTCGGGGGGTGGTTGGTGTAATAAAAAAAATGGGCGCTTAACGCCCGCGGTGCC
>NZ_CAUUWA010000127.1 GCF_963548695.1 uncultured Fretibacterium sp. | reverse complement strand
CACTCTCTACTTTACGTATACGAAAGCGCCCGCCGGTTCGGTACCGGCGGGCGCTTTCGTATACATTACTGGAAGCGGCACAGGAATCGGCTTTTTGTGGTATCGCGGAGACGAGCCTCGCGAGGCTCAGTCCCCGGTCAGGCTCCAGCCCACGGACTCGTTCTGCAGCGCCCAGAGCCGCGCGTAGAGCCCGCCGCGCTCCAAGAGCTCCTCGTGACGGCCCTGCTCCGCCACGCGCCCTTCCTCCATCACCACGATGTTGTCCGCGTTCTGGGTCGTGCGCAGCTTGTGGGCGATCACCACCACGGTGCGCCCCTCCACCAGCGCGTTGACGGCCCGCTGCACCTCCACCTCGTTCTCCGGGTCCAGGCTCGCCGTGGCCTCGTCCAGCAGGACGACCGGCGCGTCCTTGAGCAGCGCCCGGGCGATGGAGATCCGCTGCTTCTCCCCGCCCGAGAGGGTGGAGCCGCCCTCCCCCACCATCGTCTCGTACCCCTGGGGCAGCCGCATGATGAAGTCGTGCGCGCAGGCCCGCTTCGCCGCCTCCTCCACCTCGGCCTCCGTCGCCCCATCGCGTCCGAAGGCGATGTTGTTCCGCACCGTGTCCCGGAAGAGGTACACGTCCTGGAAGACGAAGGATATCCGCCGCATCAGCTTCTCCGGATCCAGCCCTCGCTCGTCCGCGCCGCCGAAGAACACCGTCCCGGACTGCGGGTCGTAGAACCGGGCCATGACCTTCATCAGGGTCGTCTTTCCGCACCCCGACGGGCCCACCAGCGCGGTGAGCTTTCCCTGCGGAAACGTCAGGCTCACGTCCCGAAGCACGGGCTCGTCGCCATAGCCGAACGTGACGTTTTTCAGCTCGATGTCGTGCCGATCGGGCGCGTCGCCGTCCCCGCTCATCTCGGGCTCCTCCATCAGGCGAAGGATGCGCTTTCCGGCCAGGGTGAAGTAGCGGAACAGGAAGAAGTTGAGCAGCGCCACCGTCAGGGGGTCGTACACGCGCGTCCCGACGATGAGGAACCCGACGAAGGTCACGGGGTCGAGCGTCCCACCGATCATCAGGTGCACGCCCAGCACGATCATCAGGGTCAGGCCCAGACGGATCAGGGAGATCGCCAGCATCGCGAAGGGGCCCAAGGCCGCCTCGATGCGGATGCTCTCCCTCATGAAACTCCGGAAGGCGCTCTCCAGGCGGGCAAAGCGGTCCCCCGTCAGGTTGTAGGCCTTGATGACGCGGATGCCGTTTATATACTCCTGGATGCGGTTTCCCGCGTCGATCTTGGCCCTCATGTGCTTTTGGCTCAGCCAGTTCTGGAGCCTCGTCGAGAGCGTGAGCACCAGCACCGCCGCGGGGAGCGAGATGAACATGGCGACGGCCATGAGCGGGTTCCAGAAGCACAACCCCACGAAGGCAATGACGGGCAGGACGAGCCCCCCGACCATCTGCGGCACCTGATGGGAGATCGCGGTCTCCAGCAGCAGGAAGTCGCCCATGATCATGTTCACGAGGTCGCCGGGGTCGCGCCGGGCGAAGTAGCCCAGAGGAAGCCTGCGCAGCTTCTCCGCCAGGTCGGCCCGACCCCGGGCCGAGGCCCCGTAGGCGTCCCAGTAGCAGGCCTGGTAGGCCGGGATCTCCGCTATGAACATCACGAGCATCCAGACGAGCAGAAACGCGGAGAGCCCCCACAGCTTCGCCATATCCGGCGCGCCGCCGGCCGACCAGGCCGCGAACACGGTGCGAACCACCTCGATGGAGATTCCGAACGGAACGATGTTCACCAGATAGGAGACGATCGTGTAGAAGACCGACTTGCGCAGTTTTTCGGGATGCCCCACGGTAACGGTCCGAAACATGCCCTTCATGCCACTCCCTCCTTTGTGTCCCTGCCAAGCGTGTTCCTGCCAAGCCTCCAGCTCTCCGCCCCGACGTAGGCCTGCCACATGCGGGCGTAAAGCCCGTTTGCCGCCAGTAACTCGTCGTGACGGCCCCGTTCCTCGATGCGCCCCTCGCGCAGCACCAGGATCTGGTCGGCCCTTCGGATCGAGGAGAGCCGATGCGCGATCACCAGCACCGTCTTGCCTTTGATGAGCTCCGTCAGGGCCCTCTGGATCTCGAACTCGTTCTCCGGGTCGGCGAAGGCCGTCGCCTCGTCCAGGACCAGGATGGGCGCGTTCTTCAGGACGGCCCGGGCGATGCAGACGCGCTGCTCCTCCCCGCCGGACAGGTAGACGCCCCCCGAGCCGATGGGGGTATCGTAGCCCTGAGGCAGGCGCTCGATGAACTCGTGGCACTGTGCGGCACGAGCCGCGGCGATCACCTCGTCGTCCGTCGCGTCCGGCCGTCCGACCCGGATGTTGTTCATCACGGAGTCGAAAAAGAGGAAGTTGTCCTGAAACACGAACGACACCGTGTCCATCAGCGCCTCGTTCGGGATGTCCCGGACGTCCACGCCCCCGATGAGGATCTCTCCTTCCCCCTCCCTCACGTCCCAGAAGCGCGGGATCAGGCTGGCCACGGTGGATTTGCCCCCGCCCGATGGGCCCACGAGGGCGGTCACCCTCCCCTCCTCCGCGTGAAAGGAGACGGACGACAGGGCACGGGCGCGCGTGGAGAGGGCGCTCGCGTTTTCCGGCCCCTCCGCGTCGTAGGAGAAGGTCACGTCCCGGAATTCGACATCGAACCGCTTCGGCGTCCTGGGGGTCCGGGGCTCGGGAACGGGCTTCCGGTTCATCACGGCCTCGATGCGTTCCACGCCCTCGTCGATCTGCCGGCCTTGCATGGCCAGCATCGCCAGAGTCATCATGGGGGCCGCCGCTCCGGGCGCCATCACCACAAAGAAGAGGAACGTCAGCGCAAAGGCCTGGCCCGTCGGGTCGTCCCGAAGGATCAGGAGCCCGACGGGCAGCAGGAGGGCGAGGAAGGAGTTCGCGACCACACGAAACAGGATGTAGCCGTTCCGACAGGCGTTGGTGAACCGGATGCACAGCCTCCCGTAGTCCTGGAGGTCGGCGTAGAAACCCCGGAAGGACTGCACGGTGCGGCCGAATACCTTGACGATCTGCATCCCACGGACGTACTGTACCGCCGAGGCATTGACCCGCTCCAGCGCGTCGTAGTACGCCTTCAGGTTGTCCCGGCCCTTTTTCCCGAACCAGAGGGACCCCTGAAAGGCGAGCGCGGCGACGAACGCCCCCACGCAGGTCAGCGCCAGGGGCACGCTGAGGAAGAACAGCGCCCCGACCAGGATGAGCACCGTGACCACCGCGTCGACCACCTCCGGGATCTTATGGGCGACGAAGAGCTCGATGTCCTCGACGTTCTGCTCCATCGTCTTCTTGACCGCGCCGATGGTGGTGCCCGAGAGGAACCCCAGCGGCAGCCTGCCGATGTGGCGGGCGAG
>NZ_CAUUWA010000126.1 GCF_963548695.1 uncultured Fretibacterium sp. | reverse complement strand
GGGAGCGATTGCCGAGGTCTACGACCTCGAACCGCCGCCCTCCGGCCCCGGCACGTTGGGGCGGCCCCTTCACTCCTGTCCGAAGGGCCTTCTGATCCGGGCCGTGTGGCCGTCGGGCCCTTTCCCTTCCCTGGAACTCGAGACCGTCTGGGTGACCCGCGACGTCCTGCTGCCGGATGGGACGGCGGCGACGGTGCTGGACGAGCATCCCCTGATCTGGAGGGAGCGGTGGCCCTGAGGAAATTTCAGGCCGGGGCGGGGAGGCATGGCCTTCAAGGGCGGCAGTTTCTCGTGTAGAATAGGCGGCGCGGGGATAACGGGGTACGTCAGCGCGGGGAGGAGACGCGGGGCCGTTCGCGCGGGGTTCGGTACGGTTCTCTCGGGGAGTGTGTCTTATGGCGAACAAAATAGGGGACCTTGAGGATCGCATCGTTCATTTTATCCAGGAGAGCCTTCACGAGCTCGACTCGATACGCAGCGAGGAGTCCGAACGTCTGGAGCAGGCCAGGAGGCGTTTTCGGGAACTGACGCAGGACCTGAGAGACCTGGCAGCCCAGATCGACCGGACCCTCAGGGAGTACGAACAGCTTCGGGAGGAGCTGCTGCGCTGGTCGCAGCAGGGGGTTATCGAACAGGAGAAGGAGGCTTATGAACGGGCGTCCCAGTCGATGAAGCTCCATGCCTCCCTGGAGGAGCGCTACCGCATCCTCTCGGCGCAGAAGGACGACCTTCTGCGGGAGGAGCGCAGTCTCGAGCGCCTCGTGACCCGGAGCGAGAGCATGGGGAACCGTCTTCGCATGGTGATGAACCTGGTCAGCCTGCCCGAGGAATTCTCGCCGGAGCAGGGGGCGATGCACAACGAGAAGGCCCTTTCCGTGGCCTTCCGGATTGCGGAGCGCGAGGCGCGTTCCTTTGCGCGGGAGCTTCACGACGGGCCGACCCAGTCCTTTTCGGCCGCGGGGCTGAGTCTGGAGATGGCGCAGGAGCTGCTGGCCCGGGGGGATGGAGCGGCAGCCTCGGGCGAGGTGAAGCTGGCCGTCGAGCAGCTGAGGACCGGTCTCAACGAGGTGCGTTCGCTCCTGTTCGGGCTGAGCCCCACGGGGATAGAGAGCGGTTTCGACCTGCCCGTCAGGCGGCTGTCCGAACAGGTGCGCCAGATGTGGGGAGCCGAGGTGACCTATAAGTTGACCGGGAAACTGGAGGACGTCCCCGTCAGCCAGCGAAGCAACATCTTCAAGACCCTGCATCAGGCCGTCATCAACGCCGCCAGAAACGGGGCGGAGCATATCCGCGTCTCCATCGGAAAGTCCAGGCGGACGCTCAAGGTCCTGGTCATGGACGATGGAAGGGGGTTCGACGTGGAGCGCGAGAAGCAGGCCGCCAGGGAGCGGGGTTCCTACGGACTGCAGAACATGGAGGAACGCGTGACGGTGCAGGGGGGCAACTTCTCCATCAACAGCGCCCCCGGCAAGGGGACCACGGTCTCGTTTTCCGTCCCCCTGAGCCGGGACTGAGGAACGGCGGAGCGCACGCGGACGAACAGGCCCCGACGTCACCCCCCGAAGGTATTTTCGATCCCTTTCGGACCGCCTGGGCACTCGATTACTCGGAAAGGACAAAGCCGCCTCCGGATATTTTCCCGGAGGCGGCTTTCGTCGTGCCCGTCCGCGGCTTTGGGCCTTTGGCATACGGGGCCTTTTCGCAGCTTCCCGCCTCTTGCCCGTCAGGCTTTCCGTCCTGCCTTGCGGCGCTCCAGCTCGTCGAGGATGGACTTGCGCAGGCGGATGGACTGAGGGGTCACCTCCACCAGCTCGTCGTTCTCGATCCACTCCATGGCCTTCTCCAGGGGCATGCGCCGCGGTACGTCCAGCTTGGTCGTCATCTCCTTGGTGGCGGAACGGTGGTTGGTCTGCTGCTTCTTCTTCGTGGGGTTGCAGGGCATGTCGCCCGGGCGGCTGTTCTCACCGACGATCATCCCCGCATAGACGGGGTCGAGGGGCGAGATGAAGAGCGTCCCCCGCTCCTGGAGGTTCTCCAGCTGGTAGGCCGTAGCCTCCCCCGTGTCCAGGCTGACGAGCGAGCCCCGGCTGCGGGCGGTCAGGTCGCCCGCCCAGGGACCGTAGCCCATGTAGCAGTTGGACATGATGCCCAGGCCTCGGGTGTCCGTCAGGAACTCGCCGCGGTAGCCGATCAGGCCGCGCGTCGGGATCTCGAACTCGATGCGCAGCAGGCCCCGGGCCTGGTTCTCGATGTTCTTCACCTTGCCCTTGCGCTTGGCCAGCTTCTCGAATACGATGCCCTGATGCTCGTCCGGCACGTCGATGATCAGCTGTTCGTAGGGCTCCATCAGGATGCCGTCCCGGGTCTCCGTGATGACCTCGGGCTTGGAGACGCAGAATTCCATGCCCTCGCGCCGCATCTCCTCGATGAGGATGCCGAGCTGGAGCTCCCCGCGGCCCGAGACCTTCACCCCGTCGGGGCGTCCCAGGTCCTCCATGCGCAGCGAGACGTTGACGTGCATCTCCCGCTCCAGGCGCGCCTTGAGCTGGCGCAGCGTCACGGCCTGCCCCTCGCGCCCCGCGAAGGGCCCCGAGTTCACGAGGAAGAACATGGAGACGGTCGGCTCCTCGATGGCCAGGGGCTTCAAAGGGGCCTCCGCCAGCTCCGCCGCGGCGAAGGTGTCGCCGATGTCGATCTCCGTCGGGCCGGTCAGCCAGACGATGTCGCCCGCCTGGACCTCGTCCACCTCGGTGCGCTCCAGGCCGCGGGTGACCCAGAGCTGGGCGACCCGCGCGTTCTCCGTCCCGGTGATGTCCCAGTTGCCCTCGTCGTGCTGCGTGGAACGCCACCTCGTGGAGACGCGGACGAACGGGTCCCCCTTGCGGATGCGTCCCTGCAGGATCTTGCCGCAGCCGATCCGCCCGACGTACTCGTTCCAGGCCAGGGTGCTGACCTGCATCAGGAAGGGCTTGTCCAGCGAGACCTTCGGGGCGGGGACGTGGTCGATGATCGCCTGGAAGAGGTCGTCCATGTTGTCGCGCTTCGTCTCCTTCAGATCCTTGACGGCCCAGCCGTTGAGCCCGGAGCCGTAGAGCACGGGGAAGTCCGCCTGTTCGTCCGTCGCGCCCAGCTCGAAGAAGAGGTCGAAGGTCTGGTTCAAAGCCCCTTCGGGGTCCGCCCCGTCGCGGTCCACCTTGTTGACGAACACCAGCGGCCTCATGCCGATGGACAGCGCGTGCTTCAGCACGTAGCGCGTCTGGGGCATGGGCCCCTCGTTGGCGTCGACGATCAGGATCACGGAGTCCACGGTGGAGATGATGCGCTCCACCTCGCCGGAGAAGTCGGCGTGGCCCGGGGTGTCGATGATGTTGATGAGGTAGCCCTTCCACTCCACGGTGCAGGGCTTGGAACGGATGGTGATCCCGCGCTCGCGCTCCAGCGCCCCGGAGTCCATCACCCGCTCGGCCATCTGGGTGCGCTCGCTGAAGGTCTGCGCCGCC
>NZ_CAUUWA010000125.1 GCF_963548695.1 uncultured Fretibacterium sp. | reverse complement strand
CTTCAATTGCTCGCATCTTTTTAAGTTATTCATGTCCTAAAGAATAACTCTTAAACGCTTTTTTGGCAAAGTTCGTGGACAGGTCTATTCTAAGTTACAGCAACCGGATACGCAAATACCCGGCTGCTGTTCTATTGATGTCGGGCCCCGGCCTTCAGTGGCTGCGGTTTGATCAGCGTCGTCCTGTCCGGATGCCTGAGTGCATGGAGGCGCGAGAGTCCTTGACATATTTCTCCTTGGCGCCTACCATGTGTATTGTCTGGAATCGTTATGAATTCGGGGGTGGCGCGGGATCCGGGTACGACCTGAGTGAATAGGCGGATTCTATGGAAATGAAAAGGCGCGGAGCGACCCGAAGAGGGCGCTCCGCGCTCTTGCATATGTGAAGAAACCTGGATACTACGCGGCCCGCCTGGACTACACGGACGGCGGGGAGGGCACGGCCCGCAGCGAGCGCTACACCATCCGGGTGGCGGAGTACTATGGCGAGGGGAGCGATACGACGGTTGGGGAGCGCGGCGGCGGATGCAGTGCACTGGACGGAGCCGCGATTTTGTTCCTCCTTGTGTGCTTTTTGCTGTTGTACTGTGCCAGGGGGGTAGGGGGCCGCTCTTGACTCGGAACGAGGGGAGAGAACTCATGAAAAGGAGAAAAGTGCGCACAAAAAAAGCGTATGTCAGGAACATCGTTCTGTTTTTTCTTTCCTCCTTTTGGTCCTGCTGAACGTCGCGACCACATTCGCGTACTTCGGCCGCCTGGAGGATGGGTTGGGCTACATTTTTATGTCGTTGCTCTGGGGATTCCCCGCCATGGTCCTCGTCACGGGCCCCTACCTCTTTTGCGTCAGGGCCTTTCCTCCGAGGCCCGATCGCCCTGAGGGCGAGCCGCGTATCGGCGAGTCGCGGATCGTTTCCCTCGGAAAAACGCTGAAATACCAAAGGAGGTGGCTGGGCAGACGGGCGATATGGTCCCTTTTTGCTGCCTTCGGTTGTCTTCTGCTGGGTTTATACTTCCTTGTTTCACCCTTGGGATTCCTCGAACCCATTGCATTTTATCTTAGATTTTATTTTAATTTTTATCTTGAATTCTATAATGAATTTTATAGTGGCTTTTTGCTTTTTTGCATGATTTTCTTTGTTTTTTCTTTCTTTACGCACGCATGGGCGTGGTGGGCTCAGAGACGGAGGAACCGAAGATATCCGCTTGTGGGGATGACCCGAAGGGAGGCCATCTGGATGCTGGAGGTATCCGGTGCAATCCGCCGCCGCATGCACTGCGCTTGTGTGTGTGGGGGGCTCTACGTCGTGATCATGGCAGTGTTGATTTTTGTCCAGATCGTCTGATGTTGGGCCCCGGCCTTTGGCCGGCTGCGTAGAGGCGACCCGGACATCATCCTCCTGACTGCGGCATTTTGGGGGTGGGGCGTTTTTCGGGTTGGGAATAATGCGAGGTGCCCTCCGAGCGGCTCATGTCGCTGCAGGGAGCGCTATAATGGCTTCGAGTACCGTCCATTCTTTTCTTTTTTGAGGGGGAGATCGTTATGATGATCGTAAGGCCCAGAAGGCTGCGGCGCACGGCCGCCATCCGCGACATGGTGAGGGAGACGCGCCTTTCGCCGTCCATGCTCGTGTATCCCGTGTTCGTCCGCGAGGGGACGAACGTCGAGGAGGACATCCCGGCCATGCCGGGGCAGAAGCGCTACAGCCCGGACACGCTGCCGCGCGTGCTGGAGCGCACGGCCGAGGCCGGGCTGGGGGGCGTGCTGCTCTTCGGCATACCGGACCACAAGGATGAGACCGGCAGTCAGGCCTGGGCGGAGAACGGGGTGATCCAGCGCTCGCTGGCCGAGGGGAAGCGGCGCTTTCCCGACCTGACGCTGATCGCGGACGTCTGCCTCTGTGAGTACACGTCGCACGGCCACTGCGGGGTGCTGAAGGGGGAGACCGTGGACAACGATCCGACGCTCGAGCTCCTGGCGCGGACGGCTGTCTCGCAGGCCCGTGCCGGGGCGGACGTGGTGGCGCCGTCCGACATGATGGACGGCCGGGTGGGGGCCCTGCGGTCGGCGCTCTCCGCCGCCGGCCTGCAGGAGACCCTGATCCTGTCCTACGCGGTGAAATACGCCTCGGCGTTCTACGGCCCCTTCCGCGAGGCGGCGGGATCGGCCCCCGCGTTCGGGGACAGGAGGGGTTACCAGATGGATCCCCGCAACGTCCGCGAGGCCCTGAGGGAGGCGCAGCTGGACGTGGACGAGGGCGCGGACATGATCATGGTCAAGCCGGGGCTGCCGTACCTGGACGTGCTCCGCGCGGTCAAGGAGCGGAGCTGCGTTCCGGTGGGCGCGTACTCCGTCAGCGGGGAGTACTCCATGATCAAGGCGGCGGCCGAGCGGGGCTGGGTGGACGAGGAGCGCGCCGTCTCCGAGGCGGCTGTCTGCCTCGTCCGGGCGGGAGCGGACATCCTGCTGACGTATTTCGCGCTCCCCCTGGCCCAGTGGATCCGCGAGGGAAAGCTGTAGCCGCAAGGGCCCCGATCCGAATGCGGGGAACGCCGGCGTCCCTTTTGCGACCTCTCATTCCGCATGCGGATGGGAGGCTTTTTTTTTCGGGCGTGTCCGCCCTCTTGCCTTTTGTGACGAAGGGAGTATAATCCCTTCATCGCGGATTAGACCGACCGGTCGAACCGGAGAGTTTACCGAAGGATTCAAGATCGGTTGGGTTTGTCGAGACGGGAGGGAGATGAGGAAGATCGTCAGGCAGGAACGGCTGAAGGACGACAAAAAGGCGCGGCTGATCGAGGCGGCCATCGAGGAGTTCAACGAGCATGGCCTGCAGAACGCCTCCTACAACAGGATCATAGAGCGTTCCGGCCTCAGCAAGGGAGCGGTCTATTACTACTTCGAGAACAAGGACGCCCTGTTCTGTACGGTCATCGAGGACATCGGAGAGCGCTTCCTGGATGCGATAAAGGACCTGGAGTTCCCCGAGACGAAGGAGGGGTACTGGGACGCCGTCTTGGCGTATCGGCGGAGGGAGGTCGCCTTCTTCATGGCGAACCCTTCCTTTGGGCGCATCTTGATGATTCTGAGCGAGCGCGACCTGTCGTTCGACGACCCCTTCTGGAAAGCGTTCGAGCGCCCCATCCGTTTCCTGTCCCGGTTCATAGAGAACGGACAGAGGCTTGGGGCCGTTCGGGACGATCTGGGGGCCGTGACGATCCAGCGCTTGATATGGGCCGTCGGAAAGGTGATGAACCTCGAACTGTTCGGCGTGATGTGCCGCGGCGGAACGTGTGCGGACGACGAGGCGGAGCGGATATCCCGCCGGTATCTGGAGGTCATGAACGATCTGAGCCGGAGGATGCTGGCCCCGTGAAGGGCCGTCGTCGTCTTGTTTGTGGGGAGGAATGAAGTATGTGGAGACGTTTGGCATCGTATTTGAACAAACTGAGGTTCGTGCTGTGGGTGTCTCTACTGGCGCTCGCGGGGGCGGCGGTGTGGCTTGCCGTGAACGCCAGGCTCTCGCAGG
>NZ_CAUUWA010000124.1 GCF_963548695.1 uncultured Fretibacterium sp. | reverse complement strand
TGGCTTTCGTCGGAGCGTTTCTGTTGAGGAAGAAGGCGTAGTGCCAGATAGACATGGCCAGTCCGTTAAGCAGACGGCCAGCTCCCCGAAGGCGCAGCCTTCGGGTGCTGCGCCGGTACGGCAAGCCGTAAACCTTCGGTCCGCTTATGCCGAACGGCAACACAGTTGTTGCTGTTCGGCGCAGCAGACAACCAGCTCTGGTAAAGCCCCTGATGAAGCCCCTGGTGAAGCAACTAAGCGACCAACTCGGCTCGTACCTCGCCGGTTGTCTGCTTATAAGCTCGAAAACGCGTAACGCAGAGATTTGCTTTCTCGCTTATAAGCGATTCGCACAGCTCGTTCCTCGCTGGTTCTCTGCTTATCCGCGGGCTTCCGCCTTCGGGTGCTGTGCCGGTACGGCAAGCCGTAAACCTTCGGTCCGCTTACGTCGATGCGCGGCATCGTTGCCGCGCTATCGACGCCAGTGGGCGACGCCGGATTGGCGACATGGGCCTTGCTGGCCGTAGGGGCATTGTTTTCGAGGCGGAAGAAATAGCGGGCCTGGAACGCTGAGACACTGAGAAAAAACTGAGGGAACACCAAGGCAGCCCGGTGGGCGGAGCGCTTCATCCTCCCCCATCGGGCTGCCTGCCCTTCGGGGACATAATAAAAATGTACTTTATAAAGAGCATTTTTATGCCAAAAAATGCTAAAAAATGTTAGTATACTTTACATCAAGGGAGGTGGGATCGTGGCGATCACCACAAAGGAAGGGATTTTGAAGGTCCTGACGGCATTCAATCCCTGGTGGAGGAGCGGGGCCGTCCATCCGGAGTTCGCAAAGCGATATCGCCGTTTCGTCTATTATGAGGCCATGAAGCGTCTGCTCCAAACCGATTTGAGACGAACGGTCATCCTGACCGGAGCACGGAGGGTCGGCAAAACCACCGTGCTGTACCAGATGATTCAAACACTCTTGTCGGAGGGTGTGCCGCCCCGGCGCATCCTTTTTACGTCGCTCGATCACCCCATGCTGAAGCTCGCCGGGCTGGACGACATCTTGTCCTGTTATCATGAAAACGTCTATCCGGATCGGGACACGTATTACTTCTTCGACGAAATTCAATACGCGGCAGATTGGGATCTCTGGCTCAAGACCCTTTATGACACACAGCCCCAAAGCACCGTCATGGGGACGGGTTCCGCCAGCCCCATATTGGTCAGGAGAAGCTCGGAGAGCGGGGTCGGCCGCTGGACCGTCATCCCTGCGCCCACCCTCTCCTTTTTCGAGTATTGCTCCCTGCTGAACGTGGAGGTGCCTCAGCTCCCCCCCTCCGTCAAACCGACGGCGTTTTCCCAAATGACGCACGCGCAGCAGACGCAGATTATGATGATGCTGGACGGCCTGCAGGGCCATTTCAACCGGTATCTGCAGATCGGAGGATTTCCCGAGCTGGCCCTGTCGAAAGACGACCGGCTGGCACAGCAGCTCATGCGCGAGGACGTCGTGGATAAGGCCCTGAAGCGCGACATTCCTTCACTGTACAATATCCGAAACCCCACCGAGCTGGAGAGAATTTTTCTGTACCTCTGCAACGTCTCCTCCGGAATTGTCGCCATCGACGCCATAGCGAGAGAGCTGAACGGGGTGACGAGAGCGACGGTGGAGAATTACATCCAGTACCTGGCAAGCGCCAATCTCATCTACATCAGCTCACCCATCGAAATGGGGGGGCGCAAAATCCTCAAGGCGCGCTCCAAAATCTACATCGCCGACGCGGCTATTCGCAACGCCGTCCTCATGGACGATTCCGTTCTGACCTCTCCGGAGGAGATGGGAAAGATGGTGGAGACCGCCGTATACAAGCACATTGCGACCTTTTACTATAAAGAGGCGGCACGGATCGGTTACTACCGGGACGGCCAAGACAAGGAGATCGACGTCGTCGTCGACTATCCGAGAACCGGAAACATTCTGATCGAGGTGAAATACAGAGAGCAAGCCCATATTGCGGAACAGGACGCTCTATGCCGTCTGGCCCCCCAGGCGTGCGCGGCAATACTCGTCACCAAACGTCCGGCCGATTACGGTACGCATTTTCTGGCGAACGGCACGCCAATCGTCAGGATTCCCGCATACGCGTTCCTCTACCTGCTGGGACACGCAGAACAGCAGGGGCTGGAGTTGTCCTGATCGCATCGCCATTGTCCCCCATAGGGGACCTACCGCCGCACAGGGGATGGAGTTCCGGAACTGGGGCCACCCCCTCCCTTGAGTTTCGCCCAAAACGGACGTATACTTTTTATCATGAAAATTCATTAACGAGGAGGGCGTTTCATGAAGAGGATCCTTACGGCTTTATGCGTTTGTATGGTTGGAATTTCGTTCTGTCCGGCCCCCGCTCCCGCGGACCCCGTCAAGCACGGCCAGTGCTATACCGCGGAGCAGCTGACGGTGCTCGACAAGCAGGACGTCGCCGGGGGCAAGGGGACCCTTCACGGCGAGTTCGCCTTCACGAGGGACGCGGCCCTGGAGGACGACGCCATCAAGGAAATAGGGTGGATGACCCTGCGGCACGGCGAGTTCGTCGGCGTCCATACGCACAAGGACAACGAGGACGCGTATGTGATCGTCTCCGGCCATGGGGTCTTCACCGACGGCAACGGCAACGCCTGGGTGGTCGGGCCCGGAGACATAACGATGGCCCGCCCCGGTCAGGCCCACGGCCTGGCCAACCTCTACGCGGAGGACCTCGTCTTCCTCGACATCATCGTCAAAAACGCGGGGGCCAACCTCGAGGCCATCACCAAGAACCCCACAGCCCAGGTCTTCCCCGCGGACAAGCTCTTCGAGAAGAACGTCGAGAAGGCCGGCAAGACGGGGGTCGGCACGCTCTACGGCCGGTTCGCCTTCCGACGGGAAGCGGCCACCGACGATCAGGCCATCAAGGAAATAGGCCTCATGACATTGAAGAAGGGCGACAGCATCGGCGTGCATCCGCACGTCGACAACGAGGATACCTACATCATCCTCTCCGGCCGGGGCGTCTTCACCGACAGTCAGGGCAGGGAGACCGTCGTCGGGCCCAAATCCGTCACGATCGCCTGCCCTGGGGAGTCCCACGGGCTGCGCAACGACGGCGACGAGGACCTCGTCTTCATCGACCTGATCGCCAGGAACCACGCGCTGAAGATCGGCAAATAACGTCGGCCTCCCGACGCTCCTCGAACAATCGGCCCCGCCGATTTGGCCGGCGGGGCCGATTCTATGGTTCTCTCCGACGCATGAGGCTCAGTGCACGTGCCCCGCGATCTTGTCCGTCGCCTTCAGGCCGATGCCGGAGAGGTAGACCACCGTAGGCTCCGCCGCGTCGATGCGGCCCGACTCGCAAAGTTTGTCCCACCCGGCGGCCGCGGCCGCGGAGGTCGGCTCCACGTACAGCCCGGCACGACAGAGGACGGAGTGGGCCGACCAGATCTCCGCCTCCGACACGGCGACAAAACCGCCGCCCGTCTCGCGGACCGCCCGCAGCACCTCGGCCCCGCGCACCGGCTCCGCGGAGGC
>NZ_CAUUWA010000123.1 GCF_963548695.1 uncultured Fretibacterium sp. | reverse complement strand
GCGTGTAGGTCTTCCCCTTCTCCGCGGCCTTCTTCGACACCGCCTCATAGACGGGATTCATCAGGGGGTCGTCCAGGAAGCTGATGGGGTTCACCCAGGCGCCCTTCCAAGCCCCGAGGGGATTCCTATTCTTGAGCATCCCGACGAATGCCTTCACAGCCTCCGGCGTCGCCATCTCCTTCATGAGAGCGGGAAGCGACTCCGGCTTGCAAAACGTCGGCCACCACATGGCCATAGCGGCATTGTCGATCAGGGCCTCGAAGCTTTCGCTGCCGTAGCGCATGTGGAAGTGCTTGACCCCATCCGGACTGTCGCTGCCGAGCTCAAGCATCACCAGGTACTTGCACGACTTTGCGAGGTCAAGCGCCTGTGCACGCTCGACTCCGCCTGCGGCAGTCTTCGCTGAAGAGACCTCGAACTGATGCCAGTTAAGCGGTTCTTCACCAAACTTACGCTGGGCAATCCCGCGGGACACGTAGGTCAGGGTTCCCAGAGAACCGTTCTTGTCGTCCATGAAGGTAATCGTGCTGCCATCGATTTTCATACCGACGAAATCGGTGCGGTACATGTTTCCGATGAGGCTTTTCACGCCCTTCTTGGTGTAGGCGGACAATTCCTTCGCCACGTTCTCACAGAGGGAGTCGACCTCCGGCGAGTTCATCGCGCTGTTGGCACTCTTCCACTCTCCCTTCCAAGCCTCCAAAACCCCGGCGGGCTGAGGATTGGGACTGGGATTTGGATCCGGGGTGTTGTGGGAGGACCCGCCGCACCCCCCCAAGGCCAGCAGAGCGAGGAGGAAGGCGAACAGAAGAGCGCCGAAACCAAACTTCCTGCTTTTCACGAT
The DNA here is from genome assembly GCF_963548695.1 of uncultured Fretibacterium sp. Taxonomy (NCBI): domain Bacteria; kingdom Thermotogati; phylum Synergistota; class Synergistia; order Synergistales; family Aminobacteriaceae; genus Fretibacterium; species uncultured Fretibacterium sp. The sequence goes on along the minus strand of NZ_CAUUWA010000123.1, from coordinate 2,885 downwards.
AACCACTCCTTACAGTTTGTGATAAAAAACTTATAATTATTATAGAGATAGGTATCTGTATGTCAATGAATAAAATCGGTTCCGAGAAAATTTTGTTGGCTTGGATTCGATTCGGAACAGGGCCGCCGGGCCTGGCTTGAGGGGCCGGCACTTTTGCTCCCCGGCTCGGGGAACGCTATAATGGCAGGTGAATAGGCGAATATTCGCGGCCGAAAGACCGGCAGGAGGCAAAAAATTTATTTCAATCAGCGCTTTCCTAAATGAACAGATTGGAGCGAGGACATGAACATCACCGCCATCATCTGCCCGCACTGCAGAAAGCCCTTTGAGATATCCGACGCCATACAACACCAGATCGACGACGAGCTTCTGCGGGCCAGGACGGAGCAGTCGGAGACGCTCCGCAGGGAGTACGACGCCCTTTCCGAGGCACGGCTGAAACAGGCCGTGCAGGACGCTGTGGCCGCGGAACGGCAGGAGGCCGACCTTCGGCTCGCGCGGGAGCGTCAGGCCGCCGGGCTCGAACTGGACAAGGCCAGGCAGTCCGCCGAGCTGGAGGCCGAGAGGGCGAGACAGGCCACGGAGCTCGAGGCCGACCGCCTGCGCCGCGAGGCCGCCAACTCCAAGGAGAGCGAGGCGAAGCTCCGCGAAGAGCTGAAGGGGCTGCTGGAGGAATTGAGCAGGGCGAACAAGGCCCGCGAGGACGCCGAGCTCGCCGCCCGGAAAGAACTGCTGGAAAGGGAAAGGGGAATCCGTGAGGAAGCGGCGAAGCGGGCCGCCGAGGACTTCAACACCAGGATCCGCGAGCAGGAGGAGACCATCAACAGCCTGCGCGAGCAGCTGACCGCGGCGAAACAGACGGCGGAACAGGGGTCTCAGCAGCTGCAGGGCGAGATCCTGGAGCTGGACGTGGAGCGGGACCTCCGCAGCGCCTTTCCCCTCGACACGATCGAGGAGGTCAGGAAGGGCGAGCGCGGCTCCGACATACGCCAGACGGTCAACGAGCAGTTCTACCGGAACTGCGGCCTGATCCTGTGGGAGTGCAAGAACGCCAAGACCTATCAGGCGTCCTGGCTCGTCAAGCTGAAGGACGAGATTGCCGCCGAGAAGGCCCAGGCCGGGGTGATCGTCTTCAAGCGCACCGACGGTGGGGACGAGGACTTCAAACAGCTCGCGGATAACATCTGGCTCGTGAAGCCCCGCTACGCCGTCATGCTCGCTTCGTTCCTGCGCGAGGTACTGGTGAAGGTGTTCGCCGCCAACCGCAGCGCCGAGGGCAAGGACACCAAGATGGAGCTGATGTACAACTACCTCACGGGCGGTGAGTTCAGCAATCGCATCCGCTGCATCCTGGAGTCCTACGACGAGATGACACGACAGCTGGACACCGAGAAGAAGCAGGCTCAGAAACGCTGGGCGGCTCAGGAGAAGATCATCCAGAAGGTCACGGGCAGCCTGTACGGCATGAGCGGCGACCTCCAGGGCATAGCGGGCAGGGAGATCATCGTGCTGCCCGCGTCCGCGGACGATGAGGAGGAAACGAAGGCGAGCCTGCCCGGCGGGGCGGCGCCTCTCGGGGAGACGGGGGACGGCGAGCGCTGAAATGTCCGCCGGTCCCGCACCCTTGCGGGTGCGAGATCGATGTCAGCCCAACCCGTGCAATAACGCGCTCGATCCTCGATAAGGCCGTCTCAACCTGCGTTTTTGGGGGCTTTCTCTTGTCTTGTCTCTTGCCGAACTTTGTTATAAAATGAAACCGCTGGGAAAGGAGTGGAGGATATGAGCGATTGCATCTTTTGTAAGTTTGCGAACGGCGAGGTCCCGGTGGAGTTCGTCTACAGGGATGAGGATGTCTTTGTGATTCGCGATATCAATCCTCAGGCTTCCACGCATTTCCTGGTGATCCCGACGCAGCACATCGCTTCCTCCGCAGAGGTGACGGATCCCTCCGTCTGGAGCAAGGTGGTTGGGCGTGCCGTTGAGCTTGCCTGTAAGCTGGGCTTTGACAGGAACGGTTTCCGTATGGTTGTCAATACGGGGGAACAGGGCGGTCAGACGGTGCCCCACCTTCACCTTCACCTGTTGTCGGGTCGTAATTTCGGTTGGCCTCCGGGCTAGCCGAAAAAGCGGAAGGGAGGGATTTTAGATGACGACGGTCACCCGTAAGGACGGAGAGAGCCTGGAGGATGCCCTACGGCGTTTCAAGCGCGAGGTCGCCAAGGTCGGTACGCTGCGCGAGGCGCGGAAGCGGGAGCATTACGAAAAGCCCAGCGATGCCAAAAAATTGAAGAGAGCTGAAGCGGCTCGCAAGCGTAAAAGCAGCCGAGGCAGAGGTTAGTCGATTTCATGGGGGCTTTCGGCCCCCATTGTCGTCTTCGTGGGGGCATCGCACGTCCGTGTTCCGATGGAGGCTTGGGAGTTCGGAAGTTCAAATGGTTTGGAAGTTCAAATGGAATTTTATTTGATATGGAAGGTGGGTTTTTGAGCATGAAATTGACGGAGCGGGTCGCTGCGGACCTGGTGGCGGCCATGAAGGAGAGGGCGGAGCTGCGGCTCTCCGTCCTGCGTATGCTCAAGGCCGAGTTCCAGAAGGCCCAGGCCGACAAGGGCCGGGCCTCGGAGCTGACCGACGACGACGCCCAGGTGCTGGTCCGGCGTTTGATCAAACAGCGCAGGGAGGCCGCCGAACAGTACCGTGCCGCCGGCGCGTCGGAGCGCGCGGATGGGGAGCTTGCGGAGGCTGAGGTGCTCGAGGTCTACCTGCCCATCCAGATTGGCGACGCGGAGATCGACGCCCTGGTCGCCGAGGCGGCGAAGGAGGCCGGGGCCGTCTCGGCGCGGGACATGGGCAAGCTGATGCGCGTCCTGATGCCGCGGGTGGCCGG
>NZ_CAUUWA010000122.1 GCF_963548695.1 uncultured Fretibacterium sp. | reverse complement strand
GCGCTGGAGGAGTACGGGAGCATCGAGGGCCTGTTCTCCGGGGTGAACCAGGAGACCGTGTTCACCAGGATAAATTTCGATAAGTTGAATTTTGACAGGTTGAATTTTGAGAGGTTGAATTCTGAAACGGGCGCCTTCGGCAGGAGCCGGGAGGAGGACAGGCGGTATTTTCTGTCCTATCTCGAGAGGATGGAAAGGGCCGGGGCGAAGGTCCGCCTGCTCGAGTATACGCGGGACGCGGACTTGGCGAGGGAGATCGAACGCTTTTGTGGGGCCAGGGGATGGGAGTGCTTCATCTCCGGGTCCGTGGAGCTGGACTAGCCCGGCCAGTCCTCAGCCGGACGATAAGGGAAAGGGAGCCCTCCCCGGCATTCGGCCGGGGAGGGCTCCCTGTGCGGCACGGTTTCGGCCCGGCCCGCGCCGCGTCGGCCCTTCCATCAATCCTTTCCTCAGACCTTCTCCACGAACCACCGCACGATCTCCTGCATCCGGGCCAGGCGCGGCCTGGGACGTCCGGACCGGCTCAGCTCGTGGTTCTCGCCCTTGAAGACGCACAGCCGCGCCTCCACCCCGTTGCGCCGGAGCGCCGTGAAGAACTGGAGCCCTTGGGAGAGCTCGCAGCGATGGTCCTCGTCCGAGTGGATGATCAGGGTCGGGGTGCGCGCCTGGTCGGCGTACTTGAGGGGCGACTGGTTCCAGAGCTCGTCAACGCCGCTCCAGATGTCGGCCGCCTGCTGGTCCGGGACGAAGAAATAGCCGATGTCGGTGATCCCGGCCATCGAGACCCAGTTGCAGATGCTGCGCTGAGTGACCGCCGCGCGGAAGCGGTCGGTCCGGCCGACGATCCAGTTGGTCATGAACCCGCCGTAGGAGCCGCCGGTCACGCCCAGGCGGTCGCGGTCCACGAAGGGGAGCGTGTCGGAGGCCCAGTCCACGAAGGCCATCAGGTCCTCGTAGTCGACGGTGCCGTAACGGCCCCGGATGTCGGCGAAGGCGTCCCCCTTTCCGTCGCTGCCCCGAGGGTTGCAGAACAGCACGGCGAACCCCTCCGCGGCCCAGCACTGCATCTCGTGCACGAAGACGTCCCCGAACGTCATCTTGGGACCGCCGTGGATGTGCAGCAGGGTCGGGTACTTCTTGCCGACCTCGAAGCCGACGGGGCGCATGTACCAGCAGTCCAGCCCCTCGGGGGTGCCGTTCTCCAGGCGGACGTACTCGGGGACGCTCAGGTCCTTCCCCTCCAGGGCCGCGGCGTTGAAGTCCGTGAGGCGGCGCTCCCTCCCGGCCTCCACCAGGTACAGCTCCTGGAGGCCCAGCCCCTCGAGCCCGACCACGGCGGCGCGGCCGTCCCGGACGTCGTAGTCCTCGATGCTGCGCAGCTCCTGCGAGACCTGCACGACGCCTCCGTGCGCGTCGACCGTGTGCAGGTGCGAGCGGTATCCGTCCGTCGAGACGAACCACGCCCGGTCCCCGTCCACCTGAAAGGCCTGGTCCTGGTCGGTCAGGCCGTACCGGCAGTCGCAGATCACGGAGTTCCTCAGGCCCCGGTCGAGCTCGGGCGTCAGGCATTTCGGGGCGCCGTCCCTCGCCAGGTAGAAGCGCACGTTTTCGTTGTGCCCGTGACGCTTCATGTCCGTTCCCGTCAACAGCAGGCCGCCCGCGAACGCATCCGCGCAGGACCAGGCGAAATGGGCCTGGGGCACGCGCTCCGCCATCTCGCCGGACTCCAGGTCGAACTCCCAAACGCCGCTCGTCTCCGGCATCACCTCCCTGTAGACGACCCCCGTGATCAGCGCCCGCCGGCGGTCGGCCGAGAGGCGCACCCGGCGGACCTCCAGGTCGCGGGGCGACAGGTCCCTGAGCTCCCCCGATGTGGGGATGAAGAGGGAGAGCGTGTGGCGGGACTGCGCGGTGAAGCCCTTGCCGTTCGTGCAGAACGGAATCTGCTCGAGAACCCGGTAGTCCGCGTCCTCGAAGCGCTCCGGCTCGCGGGGGTCGACGGTCCGGAGCATAAGGCGGCCCTCGTCGAGCGCCCAGAGCTCGGTCACCTCACGGGGAACCTCGGCCAGGAGACGCGCCTCCCCTCCCGTTACGGGGATGCTGTAGATGCGGGTGGTCCTGGCGTCGGAGTTCGAGTCAGGGGCCGTGTCAGGTTCCGAAGGAGCGCCCTCGGCGGGCTGGGGCGCCCGGCCGCTGACGAAGAGCAGGGCGGTTCCCGAGGGATCCCAGCAGAAGGCCCGCTCCGCCCCGGACGCGGTCAGGGGGGTGCACGTCTCCGTGTTCAGGTTGTACACCCAGAGGTCCGAGAGGTAGCGGTTGCCCTCCAGGTCGGCCCGGTGCACGGCGAAGGCGATCCTCGAGCCGTCGGGCGAGAAGCGGGGCGCCGACAAAAAACGGTATCCGAGCAGGTCGTGGAACGCGACGCGCGCGTCGGAAAGCTTGTCCTCGTGTTTCTCCATGATGAATCGATCCCTTTCTGAAAGCTGATGTCGAAGGCCGGTTCCGAAGGACGGCCGGGGGCCGTCCTCGAATCCGCTACGCGCCGCCTCGAGACGTCTGTCCCGCCGAGGCAACGGCGCAGAGCGCGATGGAGTGGAACTTCTCCCCCGCGCTCGAACCGCGGGAGGTGACGACGATGGGGATCCTCGCTCCGACGACGATGCCGGCCAGCTCGGCGTGGGCCGAGACGAGCAGGCTCTTGCCCAGGAGGTTTCCGGCCGTCATGTCGGGCGTCACCAGGACGTCGAACCGGCCGCAGTTCTCGCTCTCGTAGCCCTTGATCGCGGCGATCCCCGGGTCCATCGCCACGTCGTAGGAAATAGGGCCCTCGACGACGCAGCCGGGGATCTCCCCGTTCCGATTCATCTCAGCCAGCTCGGCGGCCTCCACGGTCTCCTTTATTCTGGGGTTCACCTTCTCGACCGCGCAGAGCATGGCCACCTTGGGCCGCTCCCAGCCCATCGCCCTCAGGGTCCCCACGGCGTTGAGGATCAGGCCCTTCTTTTGATTCAGGTCGGGGTAGACGACCATCCCCCCGTCGGTCAGCACCACGAGACGGTCGACGCCGGGGATCCGAAAGAACGCGAGGTGCGACATCAGCCCGCCGGACGGGGAGTCCTCGCTGTGCAGGTTGTTGGCGCGGTCGACGACGGGCTTCAGCAGGTCCTTCGTGTCCATCCTGCCCTTGACCAAAAAGTCCCCGGCTCCCTCGGCGATCAGCTCGACGGCCCGCTGGGCGGGATTTTTTCCGGACCCCTCGGGCACGTCCGCGATGACGCAGGTTCCCGGGTCCTCCCCAAGGGCGCGAATCCGGTCCGCAATGAGCTCCCCGCATCCCGTGAGGACGGGGTCCCCGATGATGCCCTCCCGTCGGGCCCTGAAGACCGCCTCCAGGACGTGCTCGTCCTCCGCGCCGGCCACGACGCACCGGCGTTTGTCCGGCAGGCCTTTCGCCCTCTCCGCGAGCTCGTTGAAACTGCGATAGCTCATGATCTCATGCCTCCTCATTCTTCATGCCGCTTTTCCCTTGCCTCTTTTGCCTTGCCGCTTTTGCCCTGTCGCTTTTTCGTCACGGTCTCGCGGCGTTTCCGCCGTTCCCCTTTGTCAGGTTCTCGAGCAGCTCCTGAGCCTCCCTCATCGCGCCCCGCGGGATCAGGACGACCAGGTAGTCCCCGGCCATGAGCCGCACCTGTCCCGACGGCACGATCTCGTCGGAGCCGCGTTTGACCGCGATGACCAGGGAATCCTCCGGCCACAGGATCTCCGCGATCGTCCTTCCGTCCGCCGGGCTCAGGTTCTCGACCCCGAACTCCACCAGCAT
>NZ_CAUUWA010000121.1 GCF_963548695.1 uncultured Fretibacterium sp. | reverse complement strand
CGAAGGATTCCGTTTTTTCGGAGGTGAGCGAGGTGGAGCAGGAGTACTGGAGTTCGCCGGAGAACCGTTATTATCAGCTTCGGGAGTTGATAACACAGCTGGACTTCAAGGCGATTCGGGAGGACAGGCTGGCTGAGGCGACGAAGAAGGCCGAGGAGAAAGGGATGTCCGAGGGGCTGGCCCAGGGCATGGCCCAAGGCATGGCCCAGGGCATAGCCCAGGGCATGGCCCAAGGCAAAGCCGAGGGCATCGCATTCGTTGTGCGGCGGATGTTGGCGCGGGGTCTCTCACTCGAGCTGATAGCGGAGAACACTGGACTGTCCCTTTATGAGATCGATGTTATTAAGCAAGCTCCCACCTCCCACGAGGCTTAATCAGCCTCGTGGGAGGTGGCGATCGCTTATGGTGCGGGGAAGGGGACTTGAACCCCTACGCCACAAGGGCGCCAGATCCTAAGTCTGGTGCGTCTGCCGTTCCGCCACCCCCGCACTTTTCCACGTATTCCAATATTTTATCACGCCGCGTTGCGTCTGCGCGGGATCGGGAACGGGGTGGGGAAGAGGGCCCCGAGGCTCGCCTCAATATGAAAAATAAGCGGGGCCTTGGGTTGAAAGTGTGTCCAGAAGGAAATACTCGCGTTCCCGTATCTCCAGGATATAGACCTGACGGCGGCGGGGCCGGTGAAGCTCGGGGTTCACGTCGAGCACCTGATTGCCGAAGGGAATCCGCTCGGCCCGGCCCAGGCGGTCCAGCAGGGCCGGTCGGTCCAGGCTCTCCAGGGGGCCCGGCAGTGCGCTCAGCCCCTGGATCAGCCATTGAGCCAGGGCATCGGCACGGCCTGCGGCGACGCTGTCCGGGGCCTGGAGGGTCCGGGTGTTCCACAGACGCCGCTTGAGATCCTGGAAGCCGCCGTGTTTTTCCAGAAATAGATTCTGGTCGGCGAAGACCATCCCCTGAAAGGATAGAAACGACTCGTCCGGCCTGCCGCAGTGCCACAACCTCCAGGGCGTGAGGGTGCGCATGAAGGTGCGCCACATCTCCTTGGCGGCCATGTTGCCCATGAATGCGACCAGGACGCCCTGTCCGGAGCTCTCGACCTCCTCCGCGAGGAGGGCGAAGGTGTCGGTCACCGAGGCGTCCACCCAGTAGGGCATGGGCATGAAGCCGGCGTCGAGCAGGAGCGACTGGCACAGCTTCGACTCCCGTTCCTGATTGACCGTGAAGCGGCTCCCCATGAGGGCCAGGTGGGCCTGCGGGGTGAGGGTTTTGACGGCGTAGGCGGCCAGGGCCTCGCTCCTGTAGTCGCGGAAAAGGTCGAGTCCGAAGACGAAGGGCAGGAGCCGTCCGTCAGCCCCATGGAAGGAAATCTCCTCCCCGCTCGCCAGCATGAGGGGAATGCCGAGCGTGGCCGCCCTCCCGATCAGGATGCGGTCAACCTCGGGCGTGGCGAAGCTCAGGATGGCAACCGTGTGTTTGTCGGCCGGCAGCGAGGCCGCGGCAGCGGAGCCCTCGTCCATCGGGGGAAGATAGACGAACCGGAGGTCGTGCCCCCTGACCCCCGTGCCGCTCTCGTCGATCTCCGCCTCGTGCCAGGAGAGGGTTGAGCGCACGGATCTCCCCGCGTCGGCCTCCCAGCCGCCCTCCGGGGCGACTACAAGGACCTTCCACGTCCAGCCCTTGTCCTGCTGCGCCCAGGCGGTCCCCCCCACGCCCCATCTGGCCGAAAAAAGAAGAAAAGACACCGCGAATATCGAGAAGAACTTCATTGGACCCCGCATCGGAACGCCGCCTCCCTGTAACCGTAATCCTACATTATTTTATTATACGACTTGGACGACTACAATCGGCGGCTTGGGCCCGCGGTTACATAAGGAAAGGGGCTGCGGAGAAGGCGGGGGAGAGGATGTGGTCTATCAGGGTGCGGATTCCGTGCTCCGAGACGGGGGGGATGATGAGGTCGGCCTCCCGGAGCAGGGCCTCGTGCGCGTTGGAGGGCGAGGCTGCGACGTCCGCGCGACGCAGAAGCTCCCTGTCGTTGCAGTGGTCCCCGGCCGCGACGATCACCTCGGGCCGGGTGGGCAGCTCCGCGAGGAGGCGGTCCAGCGCGCTTCCCTTGGAGACGCCCAGAGGCTGGATGTCCATGAACTGCGGCCCTCCGGGGCAGATCTCGGCCTCGTGCCCGAAACGCTCCCGAAGGTCCTCCTCCACCTCAGGCATGAGCCGGGCGTCCATCCACAGACAGACGCGGAAGACGGGCTCCGTCACCACGGGCTCCGTTACAAGGTGGATAGGGCTGACGTTTGCGAAGAAACTTCGGGTCTGCGCGTCCGTCTCCCGGCAGGAGATGTGCTCGTCGCCGGACACCTGGAGCTCGAGGGGCAGAGTCCAGACGTACTCCAGGATGCGGTTGGCCAGATCCTCCTCCATCAGGTGGCTGTAGAGGGGGCGTCCGCCGGGGTCCACGATGCGGCCTCCGTTGTAGAGGATCGAGGGGTGGGTCACACCGATCGCCTCCATGTGTCCACGGGCCGTGCTGTAGGTGCGTCCTGTGGCGACCATGATCTCCCAGCCGGCGCCGCGGAGGCGGGAACAGGCCCCCCGGACCTCGTCCGCGACGGCCTCCCCGACCGACAGCGTGTCGTCTATATCTGTGATGAACAGTTTCATGCGAAACCTCGGGCCCCCTCCGGAATTGAGAAAACCCCGGGCTTTTGGAGAGCCCGGGAACATGAAGGAAAGGCTGCGCATGGGAGCGCAGCCTTTCCTTCTGTGGATGTTCTCGGACCGCTACTTCTTCTTGGATGCGGCGTTGCTCTTGGCTAACTGTTGAATGACGTCCTGCGTGATGTCCGAGCCGCCGATCAGGACGACGGACTTGTTGAGGACGAGGGTCAGCTTCTTGTTCGTGGCCACCTCCCGCACGGCCTGTTGGCAGTCCCTGAAGATGGGGTCCATGATCTTCTGCTCTTCCCTGGCCAGCTCCATCCGCTTTGCCTGGACGATCTGGGCCTTCTTGGCGGGGTCGGACTCCTTATCGGCGGCGGCCTTCGCCTCGGTCTCTTTCTGGCGGGATATCGTCGCCAGCTGAGCCTTGGCGTCGTTCATCTTCGGGTGGTTGTTGGTAACCTCGTACATATCGATGACGCCGACAGAATCGACCGCCGCGTTCGCGACTCCCCCCGCGGCAAGGACGAACAGAAACGCCGTTACGCTCAAAACCAAAAAGTTTCTCAAAAACAACACAAATCCCTCCTAAATAGGCTTGAACCCCACAATCTTACCCTTTTCCCTCTTTTTACCATCCGGAAACGACCGCTTGGCATTCTAGTATCGGTTTGGAATTCTAGCATCAATGGGAGGGCGGTACAAACGTCAGGATTACTCATATTCCTATCTCCCCTAAATTCCCTTTCTCCTTGGGGGATCGTTTGGGGGGACCGTCGAGGTCTTTTAGTTCGGTCCGGCGATGTCCTCGCCCTGCCCCTCGCCCAAATATTCGCCCTCCAGGCCCCTTGGATTTACAATCTTTCCGCCAAAGACAGAGTTCCTCGAAGTCGTCTGGAGTATTGGCTATTGTATCTGGCGGGAATGGAGGCGAAGAAGATGCCGGAGGCGATGGTTAAGGATCCGATGATCGGTCAGGCCCTGGATCTGGAGAAGCTGTTTTTACAGAGCCAAATGGAGCGCTATAACTATCTTTTGAGTTATAAGGCAATGCGGGATGCGGAGACGAACGACGAGACCATCCGCCGTGCGGCCTTGGCCAAGGGCAGGGCCGACGCGGCACGAAACCTTCTGCGGATGGGGCTTGAGGTCTCCCAAATCTCGGAGGCTACCGGCTTGTCCCCGGACGAAATTGAGGCACTGAGGGGCCGGCTGAATTAAGGCTTTCTTATAAGGCTATCGCAACCTGCGGTTT
>NZ_CAUUWA010000120.1 GCF_963548695.1 uncultured Fretibacterium sp. | reverse complement strand
CCGTCATGAACGCCACGCTGGGCGTCACCCTGAGGGGGATGGAGGCCGTGCCCGTAGAGGTGGAGGTCGAGATGACGGGCGGGCTGTTCGCTATCAGCATCGTCGGACTCCCCGACGTGGCGGTCCGGGAGTCGAAGGAGCGGGTCCGGGCCGCCCTGCGGGCTCTGGGCCTCGGCCTGAAGGGGCGGGTCTCGGTGAACCTGGCCCCCGCGGATGTGCCCAAGGAGGGCGCCCTGCTGGACCTACCCATCGCGCTCTGCATGATGGGCGCCGCCGGGGCGCTCCGTCCCCCGGAGCGGGCCCTCTACATGGGCGAGCTGGCTCTGGACGGCAGGCTGAGGCGCGTCCGTGGGGCCGTTCCCGCCGCCTTCCTGGCGCGGGAGCTGGACCTTCCGCTCTACGTCCCGCGCGAGAACGCGGAGGAGGTCTCCCTGGTCCGGGGCGTCCGGGCCTACTGCGCGGAGACGCTGGGGGAGCTCGCCGCGGTGCTGCGCGGGGAGTCGGCCCCCACCCCGGCGCCCCATGCGGTCATGCCCGAGGAGGACTTCGCCGCGGAGCCCGATTTCGCCGACGTCAAGGGACAGGCCGCCGCACGGCGCGCCGCCGAGATCGCCGCGGCGGGCCACCACAACCTGCTGCTGATCGGATCGCCTGGGAGCGGAAAGACCCTGATCGCCCGCGCCATGAACGGCATTCTGCCGCCCCTGACGGACGACGAGCTGGTCGAGACGCTACTCGTCCGCAGCACCCTGGGGATGCCCGTCGAGCGGGGGCGGCGAAGGCCGTTCCGGACGGTGCACTTCAGCGCCAGCACCGTCTCCGTCTGCGGCGGGGGCAGCGCCCTGAGGCCGGGAGAGGTGTCATTGGCCCATCGGGGCGTTCTTTTTCTGGACGAGTTTACGGAGTTTCGGCGCGACCTGACGGAGAGCCTGCGGGCGCCTCTGGAGGACGGGCAGATCGTCGTGAGCCGCGCGTCCGGGACCGTCGCCTACCCCTCCCGGGTCCTGCTGGTCCTGGCGGCCAACCCCTGCGCCTGCGGATTCGCGGGCGACCCCGTGGAGAAGTGCGTCTGCTCCGCCGCAGAGCTGGACCGGTACCGGCGCAAGCTCTCCGGCCCCATCCTCGACCGCATCGACCTCCAGATCGCCGTCCCGCGTCTGACGCCGGAGGAGCTGCTCTCCTTCTCCGGCGGGGCCGAGTCCAGCGCCGCCATCCGAACGCGCGTGGTGCGGGCACGGGAGGTCCAGCAGAGGCGCTGGGCCCCGTTCGGCCTCTCCTGCAACGCCGAGCTGCCCGAAAAACTGGTGCGGCGCCACCTGGAGCTCTCGGCCGAGTCGCGGGACTACCTTGCCGGGATGGCGGGCCGTCTGAAGCTCTCCGGGCGCGGCATCAGCCGGGTCCTGAAGGTGGCCCGCACCATCGCCGACCTCGCGGGCGAGCCCTCCATCCGCACGCCGCACCTGACGGAGGCGCTGATGTACCGGCAGGGAAACGCGCCCTGAGGAACCTCGTTACGCTGCTGCCACGGACGGCGAGCTCCGTCACCCTTCTTCTTTTGTATCCACTTTCGTATCCAGGGCCTCGGTTGTCTTTGCGTTTGCCGGGGAGACGACTTTGCTGCCCGTCCTGACTTCGATTTCCTGCCGTGCTCTGCCCGCGATAGCGCCGCCCTCGCGCGCCGCAGCCCTGCTCTCCTCAAAGCCCTGCGGACTGACCGCTTTGGAGATTTCGGTGGTGGAAGCCTCGGCGAGCATGTTCAGAACGAGCTCGAGGTTCGTCATATTATCCCGCAGGTTTTCCTTTTTGAGGTTTTTGTGTCGTTTATATTCTGAAACGGAAAGTCCGGACCAGGCTTTTGTGATTTCGTTCGTCAGTATGGCGTAGTCCCTGTTCGTCTCGAGGCCGGAGCGCCGCCATTCCGCCGTGAGCTCCTTACGGATCTCAATGGATTTGAGGCGCTGATTGATCCATGCTTCGGAGTACCCTTTTGCGCGATACGTTTCAACAGCCCTGTCGAACGCAAGCTCAGGGTCGGCGATTTCATCGAGGCGTTCTTTGCCGACCATGGCAAGCCACGTTTTGAAGGGCTCGGCCTTAGGGGATGGGATGGATTGGATCAACCGTAGAAGCTGCTCCGTATCGGCAACGTCCGTCAGGCGCATTTTGCCGTCGGCCGCAGGCATTTTCAACTGGTGACAATTCGTCACCGTTTCATTGCCTTCCTCTTTGAGACGCTGTTTCAGCTTGTTCCAATACTTCCTGCCGTCGGAGCTGTCCGTCAGAACCTGACACACATCGACGATGGAGAAGTACCATGTTTCCCTCTCCTCATCCCAAACGCTTCGGACTCTTTGTTCCTCGAACAGCTTCAATTCGGACCTCATGGGCTCATCTCCCTGCGGAGAGCGCGATCTCCAGCACAGAATTTCGAGGTTGTTTTTGCGGGGTCATCGATTTGCATACACAATACTGCGGAGAGGCGTTCGGCGTCCTGTCCGGGCGTTCCCGGACGGATCAGAGCAGGACTCCCCGGCTCAGCCAGGCCCCCAGCGCCGAAAGGGATGTGAAGGCGACGAAGACCAGCTCGCCCCGGCTCATCTCGCCGCGTCGCGGCGACATCTCGAAGACGCGGAACCCGAATCGCCTCCTCCAGGGGACGAACAGGGGGACCTTGCCGCAGCAGGCGTCGCCCAGCACATGGAGCACGCAGCCCAGAAACCAGAAGGCGGCGCACCCCCAGACCGACTCGGGGCTCGCCGCGGCGAGCCCCGAAAGGCTCGGCACCGTGCGCTTCGCCCCCGCGAGGAAACAAAAGAGAAAGCCCGCCAGCCACAGGACGATCCAGTGCGAGCTCCTGCGATGGTGCCGGTTTCGCCCGGCGCCCCAGATCAGGTATTCGACCGTATCGGGAAACGCGCTGCCCAAGAGGCCGAAGAGGGCGGCGGGGAGCGAGCGCGTCAGGGCCCCGATGAGCATGAAGTTCAGCACGCGGTGCCCGGGCCCCGTCATCACATGGCTACCTTCTGCTTGCCGCGCTTCGTCAGGACCTCCAGCTCCTGCACGTCGAGATAGGGATAAGGGGGCTCTCCGTTGTTCAGATCCCGCTCCTGCAGTACCCCAGTGACGCGCACCCAGGCGTTCTCCGGAGGGGCGTCCTTCCCCATGCAGGCAAAGCCGATGGGCATGTCGTCCGGGCCGCAGCAGACGGCGATGCGCACGACAGCGAACTTCTCCGGCCCCTCGCCGAAGTTCTCCGCCGTGATGGGCAGGACGAACCCCTCGTACTGGATGGTCTTGCCCCTGTAGTCGCTCATGTTCATGAAGATGTCCGTGATCATCCCCACGAAAAAGTTCTCGCGGATCACGTAGTCCGGCTTCCCGGACGCATCCGCGGGCAGGGCGGCGGCCAGAAGGCACAGGCCAAGGGCTGCGGTGCGCGCCCGTTTCAGTATCCTCATGCAAAACTCCTTCATCATGAAAAAATCCCTTCCCCGCCGCAGGCCTCCGGTCCGCCCGCTCACGCGGTGCGCCCCATGAGGCGCGACAGAAGCACGGCCCCAATCAGCGCCGCCACGTTGACGGACACGATGCTGGCGCCCGTGGGCAGGTTCCAGACGAAGGACAGGGCCAGCCCCGCGGCGAAGCAGATCAGCGAGATGCAGGCGGACGTCACGACGAGCGCCCGGAAGCTGCTCACCAGCCTGCGCGCCGTGACCGCCGGAAGGATGATCAGGCTCGATATCAGGAGCGTCCCCATCATCCTCATGCCCAGCACCACCGTGAGGGCGGTGAGGAAGGAGATCAGGAACTGATAGAGCGTGACGTTTATTCCCAGCGACCGCGCATAGTCCTCGTTGTAGGTGATCAGGAAGAGCCGGTTGTAGAAGAGGATGAACAGGCCCGTGACGAAGAGCGAGAGGGCGACGGAGAGGACGACGTCCTCGTT
>NZ_CAUUWA010000119.1 GCF_963548695.1 uncultured Fretibacterium sp. | reverse complement strand
GCGTCGTTGACGTGAACAGCTTCACGCGCACGGCGGAGAACGCGGCGCGGCTGAATCGCGAGGGCATGAGGGACGTCGATCACACGATTATCGATATCATCACGCACCGTTGCGTGAGTTGAGCCCTTGGAAAGTTGACCGGCGGGAAAGCACGGAAACGGAGGGCAGATCGCAAACTGCCCTCCATCCTCGTATCATTGGATGAAAATAAAGGTCAGAGAAAATAGAGGTACAGGACTCCGTGGCCCAGATAGATTCCCACGCAGATCAGCACGATGCCGCAGAGGAAGTTCAAGACGCGCAGGGCCTTCTGACCCCGTTCGCTCTGGAGCCAGCCGGAGGCGAGCTGAGCGAAGGTCCCGGATACGATCAGCACGGCGCTGTAGCCCAACGCGTAGGCAAGGATCAGTCCGAAGGAGAACAGGAGCCCGCGTGAGGCCTGAGCCGCAGCCAGCGAGAGCACCGGGGTGATGTAGGCAATGCTGCACGGGCCGATGGCGAGCCCCGACACGACGCCCAGGACCAGAGCCCCCCAAAGCCCGCGCCGCTCCGTGGAGCCGCTGCTCCCGAACGAAAAAAAACGGAAGTGCACGAGCCCCGTCAGATGGATGCCCATAAGGATGAACACCGCGGCGACGAAGAGCGTCAGGAATCGCTCGTTGCCGCCCAGAAGCAGGCCGAAGCTGGAGGTGACAAACCCCACCAGCATGAGGTTCAGCACGATCCCGCTGCAGAAGGCGCATGATATCTTGAACGCCTCCCAGCGACTGGGGCTGTCCGTGTTCTCGATGTAGCCGACGACCAGCGGGATGGCTGCAATGCCGCAGGGGCTGAGGATAACGCTTGCGATCCCCCAGAGGAAGGCCCCCGCCCATTGCAGGGGCCCACTCGAGGTCATGACGGAGAAGATAGCGTTGATGACGTCAGACATTATTCTATGGCGACCCCCGCCCCTTTGAAAATCTCCAGGATCTCGTCAAGGCTGCGGTAGCCGACCTCCTGCCGGACGACCTTGCCCTCGGCGTCCAGGAAGAGGAGGGTGGGGAGGAAGCGCACCTTGTACTCCCGTGCCACCTCAGGGTTCTTCTCCAGGTCCACCTTCTCCGCTACTAGCTTGCCCGCGTACTTATCGTTGACCTCGTCCAAGACCTTGGACATCTGAACGCATGCGGGTCAGGTCGTGGTGGACAGGGCCTTCAGGGTCGGCAGCTTCTTCTCCCCCGCGAGGGCGGGCGAAAAGGCAAGGGCCACCAGAACGAGCGACAGAACGAATAGCTTCATTACAGAGCACTTCCTTTCGATAACAAGAATTCGATAACAAGAATTAAAAGTCCGAAATGCCGCGACGTGTTTATGCTACAGGACCTTCACGCCTCTGACAAGTTGGCGTTCCTGCGGATTTTCGCATACGGGATATACGGGAGGGAGCGGCGGGTATTCCAGATTACCTGTTGTGTTGATGATCTAAAATCCGGCGATGGAGCCTCCCAACGCCTTCATGCTTCCCTTCATTCCTTCAGGGACACGCCGTTCAGCAGCTCGTAGTATCTGCCCAGGGCTCCATGGTCGAGCGGGCCGCAGCCGCGCGCCATGAGGCTCTGCATCATCTCCATCACCTGCGAGGCCAGGGGCATGGAGACGTGCAGCCCCCGTCCGGCCGCCAGCACGTTGTTCAGGTCCTTCACGTGCAGTTCGATGCGAAACCCCGGCTCGTAGCGCCCCTCCAGCATTCGGGGCGCCTTGTCCTCCAGGCACTGGCTGCCGGCCAGCCCGCCCCGGATGGCCTGGAACACCCGCTCCGGGTCGGCGCCGGCCCGTTTGGCAAAGGTCAGCCCCTCCGCCACCGCCGCGATGTTCGCCGCAACGATCGTCTGATTTACGAGCTTCGTCACCTGCCCCGTCCCGCTCGGGCCGACATGGAGGCTCCTGCCCATCAGGTCCAGGACGTCCCGGACGCGCTCGTAGACGTCCTCCCTGCCCCCAACCATGATGGACAGGGTCCCCTTCTCCGCCTTCTCCTGCCCTCCGCTCACGGGGGCGTCCAGCATGCCGCAGCCGCGCTCCTCGACGAGGGCGCAGAGCTCGCGGGCGACGACGGGGTCGATGGAGCTCATGTCCACGACGACCTTCCCCGGGGTCAGCCCCTCCAGAATGCTGTCCGGGCCGCAGAGAACCGACCGGACGTCCGGCGAGTCCGGGAGCATCGTGATGACGACGTCGCAGCGCTCGGCCACGTCGCGCGGCGATCTCCCCTCCTCCGCCCCATCCTGGACGAGTGCGGCGACCGCAGCCCGAGAACGGTTGAAGACGGTCACGGACCGCCCGCCCTTCAGCAGGTTGCTCGCCATGGGCCTGCCCATGACGCCCAGACCGATAAAACCGATTTTCACGTCGATCATTTCCTTTCCCAATCCCAATCCTAATACCAATTCGCGTTTTTAGGAAGGCAAAAAAAGGCGAGCCTGTAAAAATTCACAAGCCCGCCCGAAACCTCGCTTAACGCCTCATATTTCATTCAACTGACCGCTGTTTTTCCCGACGACACGAAACGGTCTGCGTTGGTATAAGCGGCATCCGTGACCTCGGCAGCCTCCGAAATCATTTTCTCCGCAAGATTTTTCGCAACCCGTTGAAAGAGGTGGTCGATCTTGGCGAACATCTCCCCCAGACGGTTGGTCGGCCTTACCAATTGCGGCGTAGCGTTGAGCCCCGTTGCCGTTTGGGTCTTCATCACACCCAGGACGGTGTTGAAAAGCAATCCCCCGCCTCCCGGTGCGTTCTCCCCAACGGTCTGGACCATATCCTCCGCGCTGTAGTCTCTGGCAAAGGCGGCGAGTTTCTCTCGCATGGCCTTCATGTCCTCCAGCTCGGCCTCCAGGCGTTCGACTCCCTCCTGAGCGGATTTTGCATCCATCAAATCGATGGTCCCGCTGGCTTTGATCTTCTGCCGCACGGACAAGGCTTCCTTGCTGTCGCTCACAAACCACTCTCCGCCTGCCGGAGTCCCGATGCAGCACAAAACTGCCTTCTGGGGGTCGATGTCGTCGGGAAGCTCGAAACGCTTCCCCTTCTCCACCTTGATGGAACGGTCGGTCCCTCCGATCCGCACCTCTTCAATCGTGTGAAGGTATCGGTAGCCCTCGACGACATCCCACTTCTCGCCTTTTTCTATACGGTCCCGCGCACGTTCGAGCAGCGTCCGACGGTCTCCACCCCAAATACCGGGCGAGGCATCGACTAACGTAAGCTCTCCGCTGGTCCTCTGCCCGGACATCTCAGCCAGATGATGAGACATGCTCCTGGAGGCGGAATACAGCCTCGATCGAAGCGCCTCCATCTCGATCTGCTTATTGATACGCTCGAGATCCGAGAGCCCCTCCTTCCCCGCACTCTTCGCGAGGGACGTCATCTCGTCGAGGATACTCTCCACCTCGCTCATGGACTTATCCATAAGGGCGAGAACGGTACCTGCCGTGCCCGTTTTTTCACTCTTTGCCGACAGCTTCTCCGACTGGCTAAGAGAAAGGCGCTTTCCGTTGCCGGAGAAGGATACCGTGTCCACATCACTCCGAGTCGCCAAAGCATCAAACTTCGGTCTTCCCCACGCTGTGGCGCCCGTATGTCCCCAAGACGCAATGCGCGAGAAAAAACCTGTTAATCCATTGACCTGCATCGATATCGTCACCTGCCTACATTTGATTTGTAATTATTACACAGAAACTACTTTTTGACCATCTCCATTTGTATTCTCAAATCCACAAAATCGAGACAGCTTTATCGAGGATTGAGCGCGTTATGGTATGAGTTAAGCCGACCTTGAACTCGCACCCGCCAAGTGTGGCAGAAAACGCGTAAAACCCGACCTCGTCACACATCAAAATTTTGCCTGCGGATTGGGGCGCCTCCCGGGCCCTTGACACTCTGCCGCAGGGGTGCTATTTTATTCGCCAAGTTCCGCCCCCTCTCGTGGGGAGGA
>NZ_CAUUWA010000118.1 GCF_963548695.1 uncultured Fretibacterium sp. | reverse complement strand
ATGCCGACCGTGACGGGCGAGGGGGACCTGATCTTCAGCGACGCGCTGAACCACGCCTCGATTATCGACGCCTGCCGGCTTTCCAAGGCGCGGACCCTACGCTACGGGCACTCCGACATTGAGGATCTTCGGGCGAAGCTCAGGGAACATGCCTCCGAGCCGGGACGCAGGCTGATTGTCACGGACGGCGTGTTTTCGATGGATGGCGATATCGCCAGGCTGCCGGAGATCGTGGAGGCCGCCGAGGAGTTCGGCGCGATGGTCGCGGTGGACGACGCTCACGGAGAGGGGGTTTTGGGACGCGGCGGGCGCGGCATCGTCGATCACTTTGGCCTGCATGGCCGGGTGGACATCGAGATTGGGACGATGTCCAAGGCGTTCGGCGTCGTGGGGGGCATCGTGGCCGGAAGCGCGACGCTGATCGATTTCCTGCGCCAGAAGGCTCGTCCCAACCTTTTCAGCAGCGCCATGACCGTCCCCGACGTCGCGGCGAACCTGGCGGCGGTCGAGATCATGGAGGAGAGCGACGAGCGGGTGACGCGCCTCTGGGAGAACGGCCGCTACCTCAAGGCGGAGATGAAGCGGTACGGCTTCGACGTCGGCAAGAGCGAGACGCCCATCACCCCGGTGATCGTGGGGGAGGCCCAGACGGCCAAGGACCTCAGCGCCGCCCTCTTCGAGCGGGGGGTCTTCGCTACGGCCATCGTTTTCCCGACGGTTCCCAGGGGCACCGCACGCATCCGCGTGATGGTCAGCGCCGCGCACAGCCGGGAAGACCTGGACGAGGGGATCGCGCAGTTTGTCGCCGTCGGGCGCGAATTGGGGATTGTCGGTTAGGCCGGGCAGGTCGGGCTGGATAGCTTGGGTCGGTTAGCTTGAGTCGGATAGCTTGAATGAACGCCCCTTCGGGGCGATGTGAGGACGGGGGGACCATGAAAAAAATTCTTGTGACGGGCTGCGGCGGCCAGGTGGGGACGGAGCTGGTGGCGCATCTGCGCGGCCTGTACGGGGACGCCAACGTCATGGCGTCGGACTTCAGGGCGCCGGAGGGGCACTCGGGCCCCTTTTCGCTGCTGGACGTGAGGGACGGGAAGGCTGTTGCGGCGCTCCTGGACTCCTTCAAGCCCGATACGATCATGCACCTGGCGGGCATCCTCTCCGCGCGCGGGGAGGAAAGGCCCCAGCAGCTCTGGGAGACGAACACGGGGGGGACCTACAACATGCTGGAGGCCGCTCGCGAGCGGGGCTGCGCGGTGTTCTTCCCCAGTTCGATCGCCGCGTTCGGACCCGGCACGCCGGCGGACCATACCCCGCAGGACACGATCCAGCGTCCCACGACCATCTATGGGGTCAGCAAGGTTGCGGGGGAGCTGCTGGGAGAGTACTATCACCTGAAGTATGGGCTGGACGTCCGCGGGGTCCGCTTCCCCGGCCTGATCTCCTACGAGGCCCTGCCGGGCGGCGGCACGACGGACTACGCCGTCCACATCTACTACGAGGCGCGGGCCAGGGGGCGGTACACCAGTTATATCGGGGCCGGCAGCTTCATGGACATGATGTACATGCCGGATGCGCTCGACGCGGTGGTGCGTCTCATGGAGGCCGACCCCGCGCGGCTGCGCCACCGCTGCGCCTTCAACATCTCCGCCATGAGCTTCGACCCCGAGGGAATCGCGGCGTCCATTCGCAAGGTGCTGCCGGACTTCAGGCTGGACTACGACGTGGACCCCGTACGTCAGGCTATCGCGGATTCCTGGCCCAACTCCCTGGACTGCTCCGCGGCGCGCGAGGAGTGGGGGTTCGCCCCCCGTTACGACCTCGACGCCATGACGCGAGACATGCTGGCGCGGGTACCAGGGCGGTAGTGCCGAAAGGGAAACGAGGGGAAGCGATAGGGACGGGGCCGCCGACGGACGATGCTTTCTCGTAATTACGAGGGGTAGAAGGATAGAAAGCTTAAGACCCCCTATACAAAAACCTCCTGAACCGCTCTCACATCCTTGTAACATGGAACAGGGGTTTTGCAAAGGCAAGGACTTGCTTCCCAGAAACCACAGACAAAATCTTCAACGTGTGATAAAGACAGGTTTTACGCACTTTACGCTGGCCCTGATGGGTGCAAAACGGGAGTTGGCTCAATCTAGGCAAGAACGCACTTTATTCTTCACAGGCTATCGCAACCTGCGGTTTTGGGCTGAGTCATTTTACTTGACATTATGGCCTCATGAAGTAAAATTTAAGCATCATCCAGGCGCCGCTCTTAGTCGAGCGAGCACGATTATGAAGAATAGGAGCGTCTTTCGACGCTCCTATTCTTTTATCTCAACAGGCACTCTTGGAAAAAAACTTCATTTAAGGCAACTCTTTCATCCGCTTCATCCCACAGAGCCTGATCGTAGGTGTCCGACGAGCCATGAGCCAACCGGACAATAATGTTTTTGTCTTTCGCGGTCTTAACAGCCGGAAGCATATCCTCCTATAGTGGTCCTCCAGATGGGGACCACTATAATTCTCGCCGGCTCCTCTTTTTACCTTTTTGCAGACGGGAAGCGCACGTGCTACAATTTTACCCATGCATTTCTCCATGCAGGCGGGGCGTCGGCGTCCCCGTAATCCACCAGATTGTCGAGACAGAGGTGATGTGCCATGGCAACAGGTTTTACAGCAACAGGTCCCACCCTCCTTCTGCTCCTTGCCGCAGCTATCGTCGTTATGGTCTTCATGATATCGAAGCTCAAGATCCACCCGTTCATCTCCCTCTTCGCTGTAGCGCTCTTCATGGGGCTGGTCTCGGGGCTGCCCCTCCTCCAGGTCACCGACACCATCGCCGCCGGGTTCGGGGGGACATGCGGCACCATCGGCGTCATCATCCTGTTCGGGACGATCATCGGCGCGATACTCGAGGGCAGCGGAGGCGCCATCACCATGGCGGACACCGTCCTTCGGCACGTGGGCGAGAAGCGTCCAGCCCTGGCCATGAGCATCATCGGCTGGATCGTCTCCATCCCGGTCTTCTGCGATTCGGGCTTCGTCATTCTTTCATCCCTCAATCGCTCGATGGCCCGGCGCAGTAGGGTCAGGATGGCGACCATGGCCATCGCACTCTCCACCGGCCTTTACGCCACGCATACCCTGGTTCCCCCAACCCCCGGGCCCATCGCCGCTGCGGGGAACCTGAGGGCGGACCTCGGGCTCGTGATCCTCTGGGGGATCGTTGTATCCATTCCCGCGATGCTGGCCGGATACCTCTATGCCATCACAGCCGGAAGCCGGTTGGAGATCGAGATGCCGGAGGGCGACGACTGGAACGCCCTGCTCCAGAGGCACCTCAGGCTTCCATCCCCCGGACAGGCTTTCGCCCCACTCATCCTGCCCCTTCTCCTGATCGCCCTGAGCTCCGCGGCTAACTACCCCGTCATCCTCTCGCTCATCGGGAAGGGATCCACGCTCCACACGGTGATCACCTTCGCCGGTACCCCCATGATCGCCCTCTTCATCGGTCTGCTCCTCTGCGTCCCGCTCGCCTCTTTCCGAGGGGTCAACATCGATGAGGACTGGAGTTATTGGCTCAGAAAGGGCGTCCGGGACGGGGCCTCCATCATCATGATCACGGCCGCGGGCGGAAGCCTGGGGGCCATCATCGCCGCCACGAAGGTCGGCGATTACATCGGGGCCCAACTGGCCCGGTTCGACCTGGGGATCTTCCTCCCCTTCATCATCTCCGCGGCCCTCAAAACCGCTCAGGGGTCCTCGACCGTCGCGCTGATCACGACCTCCACCATCACGGCCCCTCTCCTGTCCTCGCTCGGCCTGGGGTCCCCGACGGGCGCCGTCCTCGCCACCCTCTCGATCGGATGCGGCGCGATGGTGGTCTCCCACGCCAACGACTCCTATTTCTGGGTCGTGGCCCAATTCTCGGACATGGACATCGGAACGGCATACAGGGCACAGACCATCGCAACCCTCATCGAGGGGGTCGTAGGCGTGGCCGCCGTGTGGGGACTCTCGCTGCTCCTGCTGTAATTCCGATTTCAGACCATTCGTGTGTTCCACGACGCAGGAGCGGCCCCGTACGGGGCCGCTCCTGCGTCGTCAAAAGAAACCATTGATTCTCCTTGAGGCCTACGATCTCAAA
>NZ_CAUUWA010000117.1 GCF_963548695.1 uncultured Fretibacterium sp. | reverse complement strand
TTCGTGATGTGCTTGCGGTTGGCGTATTCAAGGTCGCTGAAGCTGCGCTGTCCAGGCATGGTTGACCTCCAAAGAGTTTTCTCTATTCTCTCATATGGCCCCAGAGGGCGCTTTTTTTTAAATAAAATAAACTCGGATTTAATCAGCACTTCCTTAGTATCCGGCAAGGCCCGCTTTGACGCCCTGCCGGATACGGTGACGTATCGGTACGACACCGGCAAGGTCGCCCACCCGATGGAGGTCCGCCTCACCACGGAGCCGGTCAGCCCGGACGTCCCCGTGCCGCCGGGTGGTCCGGGCGTGCCGTCGACCCCGCCGAGTGGTCCGGACATGCCGTCGACCCCGCCGAGTGATCCAGACGTGCCGCCGGTGACGTCGCCCGTAAGCCCGGAGCCGAATTCCGGCGGCGGATGTACCGCGGGCCTGGGCTCCGCCGTGCTGCTGGCGCTGGTTCCCCTCGCCCTTCGGCGTCGGTGGTAGGGCGCTGCACAGGACAAACGCATTGAAAAGGCGCTAACGACGCGCGGCCCCCGTGTCCGGGGGCCGCGCGTTTTGTGATGGATTTTGAGCGTGTCCGTTCAGGACTGTCCGCCCCGCAGCGCATTGATGTCGTCAAGGGACAGGCCGGTCGCCTCCGAGATTTGGGAGGGCGCAAGCCCCATCCGCAGCAGGTTCCGCGCGGTATCGGCCCTGCCTTTGGCCTCGCCTTCTGCCCTGCCTTTGGCCTCGCCTTCTGCCCTGCCTTTGGCCTCCCCTTTGGCCAAAGCAGCCTCCTCACGACGTCCCGAGATCTCCTCTTCGTCCCAGAACTCCATCATATCCACAATGTACGCCAGACGCTGATCCCGGCTCTGGAAAAACTCACGCTCCAAATCCAACGCCGTGCCAATTCCCGGCTCCATTGTCGCTATCCTGTCCATCTCGTCACCTCGCATTCCATCTAAATAACACAGCCAGCGCTCCAGCCTGTTCCGCGGACGACGGCCTGCCTTCCGCTCCTGACGATCCTTCGGCAGTTCGAAGTACACGATCTGGAGGTCATCACAGAGAAGCCGCCCACTCACATCGTTGCGGATGGAGTAGCTGTTGCGGCTCTCCCGCTCCTCCGGGAACAGTACGAAGTCCAGCAGGTTCAGCGATATCGTGCGCACCGTGTCGATATACTTCCCCCGGCGATCCAGAGAGTTCGAGTATAAGAGAGACCAGTAATACAGACTTCGCTTCTGGTAGTCCGGTTCATAACGGACTTGAACTTCAAGGTTGACCAGCTCTCCGTCAAGGCAGGCTACGATGTCCAGGCGGCTTCCCTTCCCCGAAACCCGAGCGGGCGAAATTTCCCGGTCGATGAACGCGATCCGCGTAAACGTCCGCTCCCCGTTGGGAAACATCAGGGCGTTCAGCAGATCGAGAAAGAGCTCCGCTCTCTCCGGCCTGCCAAACAGAAACTTGAAGAGAACATCCGCCAGAGGGTACACCCGGCCCCGGCTCACGTCCCGATCGATCTGGTCCCGGGTCCTGCGGTAGGGAGAGTAGTAAAATGCCGCGTTCTCCTCGCTTCCGTTCATGGGATCCCGCCTTTCATGCGCCGCGCTTTTGCCGTTCGTCGCCATCTCTATCTCTATCGCCCCCCTCCAACCTTAACGCCATTATAGCAAAGGTGCGGAGGAGAAAGCGGGGGCAGAGTACAAGGCAAACGCGCAGCGTGCTGTATGGCTGTTCAGACTGGGGCTGCTTCAAGGGCGGGGCACTGGTAAGAACAACAGTGGACTGGCGCGGCGCGTTTCTACCCCCTGTCGGGGAATCATCCGTCCATATAATGTTCCAAGGATATCATAAGGGTAGCCTTTTATACTCCCCCACTCCTTCCAGCGAGGAGCCACTTTAATTTTCCCCCCTCCTCCAAAGCCATAGACGTCAAGCGATCTGAAGAACCCTCAAACCAAACGCAGTCCAAAAATCAGTCTGCATTTGCCTACCCGGAGGCGTTTCAAAATGAATCGTCACCGCCCCTTTAATTTTAACATGTTTATGTTATAAACGCAAACATATATTTCCACTCATCCTCCATTTAGAATAGCCTAAGAGGTGGGCATTATGCTCAAAAGAACAATCGTTATTCGTAAGAAATCCGGAATCAGAGGCGAGGATGGCTACAAGACCTTTTCCGTCAGACTCAGGGAGGAGACGGTCGTCGCGCTTGAGGCGTTGGCTGAAAAAAGCAATCGGTCCCGGAACGAAGTCATCAACATCGTTCTGGAGCAGGCGCTTGATAACGGCAACATCGAGGTGACCGAGTAACGAAATCTTGATTTTGAGAGGGACGGTTTATCCGCCTCTTCTTGAACTACCCTGCGGATTCAACTGCTTTCTTTATACCGCTTACTTTATAGGATCGATGTTGGCGAGGCTCAGGCTTTAACCCTCGACGCGAAAAACTCGACTTTCGCTCCTTCGTCGCTCTCCACGACAATCTGCTCCGCGCGATATTTTTTGATTACCTGGAGAATGGCTGCTTCAGCGGTGGGGGCATCGACCTCCACGGGCATGGATATTTTTTCGACGATCTCCACTTTATACCTTCCCATAACATCAAGCTCCTTCCAGCAGAATTATTCCCTGGCACCCCCCGCCCCGTACCCTTTCAGAGAGCCGATAGGATGCAAGGGCAGAATAGCCTTATCGCCATTATCACCATCCCCACGCAAAATACAAAAAACACAAAAAAACCGAGCCGGGATACACCCGCCTCGGTCCGTTTTTTCCCTGCCACTTCGTCAGAACTCGCCCCCGGCGCTGCGCGGCTACCTCGGAGGTATTCCCACAAGCTGTTCGATGTTCCGGACAACCTCCGGCGCCAACCCCATCGAGGCGGCCAGGCGGTCCAGGTACTCGCGTTCCGCCGGGGTGTCCACCTCGATGGCCATGAGCGAGACGGAGTAGACCTGCGCGGCGAGCTCGGGACGCCCCCGGACCGCGGCAACGATCGCGTCCGTGGTCATCGGGCTTTGAAGTTGCCCGATGACGTAGGTCATCCCCTCCTGGTCGATCCCGGCCTCCTTCATCTTTCCGGTGATGCGGTTCAGTTCGTCCGCATCGACCGTGCCGTCCGCCTTCGCCGCGTCAAGCATCGCGGTGAGGAGCAGGTGCGCGTCGCTCTCGAAGTTCTGCGGAGCCGCGCCGGCCGGGGACGCCGCAGGTCCGGCCGAGGGCTGAGGGGCCTGCCCGGCATTCTTGAGGGCCTTGAAGGCCATCATGCCCAGAAGCCCCATGACCCCGCCGCCGATCCCTCCGAGGGGCACGCCCGATCGCCCGTTGCCCGCCCCCGACAGAGCACCCAATAAGGCCCCGATCCCTGCCGCAGCCAGGTTGTCCTTGCCTCCCACCGCCTGCCCTGCGCTGTTCACGAGGTTCTGCCCCGCCCCCATCAGACCGGACAGAATGCCCGAAAGCCCACCGCCCTGCGCGCCGGCGGACGCGTTCGCCGCGTTCTGTATCCGCGCCCCCGAGGACGGGCTCATGCCGCCCTGCGTCAACGCACCCAAAAGCTCCATCATGCCAACCGCCATCGCTATTCCCCTCACATTCTCTCAGACAGAGGCGCCAGCCCCAGACAATCGAAACAGACCCTGACCATCGCAGCCCCTCTTACCAGCCCGTTCAGTCCGTCCAACGCTCGAGGTGCACGACCCCCTCGTCGATGCCGCGGTGCGGGGGCTTGCTCTCGTCGCCGTAGCCGACCACAGCGATGCCCATGACCCGGACGTCCCGAGGCGTCCCCAGAAGGGCCTCAATCTTCTCGGGCAGGCCGTCACGGCCCCAGCGAACCCCAAGCCAGACGGAGCTCAGGCCCAGCCCTTCCGCGGCCAGCAAAATATTCTGCATCGCCGCGGCGCAGTCCTCCTCCCACCAGGGGTTTTCCCTTCCCTCGTGCAGGACGGTTCCGCAGACGACCAGGGCCAGCGGGGCCTGGAAAAGCATCTTGCCGTAGGGATGGACCTCCGCCAATGCGTCCAGGTTCCCTCGGTCCCGAATCACCACGAAACGCCAGGGGCGCCTGTTGGCTGCGCTGGGCGCGGCACAGGCGCACTCCAGAAGCAGGTCGACCTTCTCCTGCTCCACCGGCCTGTCGGCATAGCGCCTCACGCTCCGGCGCGCCCGTATCCCCTCCAGAACCGCGCGATT
>NZ_CAUUWA010000116.1 GCF_963548695.1 uncultured Fretibacterium sp. | reverse complement strand
GAGTGCGAGCTGCTGGAGATCGTGGACACCGAGAACCTTCACTGCGTCATCGGGAAGATCGTAGGCGTCAGTGCGGACGAGAAGGTACTGGATTCAAAGGGGAAGGTCGATCCGGCGAAGCTGAACGCCTTTGCCTTCGACCAGTTCCAGAGCGGCTATTACAAGATTGGGGAGAAGGTCGGACAAGCCTGGAATGCCGGCGCGGGCCTGATGAAGAAATAAAGCTGGTGAAGAAATAAAGCTGATGGGGAGGCGGATAGGAAGTACACGGGGCCGGTCCAGCGTCCGCCATTCGAGGAGGGGTCCCTGTCGCTGCAGGCCGCGGCCGGATGCAGCCACAATCGGTGCGCTTTCCGCTCCATGTACCGGGACGTCCCCTTTCAGGGCGAGGACCTGGGGCAGATCGAGCGGGACCTTCTCGAGACGCGAGGTCCCGGCGGCAAGGGGTAATCGCCCAAAAGCCCGGTCAATCGCCCCATACGGCGAAAAGCACCTCATCATATAATCCAAAACGACATGCGCCGCAGCAGAACGATAAACTGTCAGGAGGGATCGTCATGGATTTTCTGGAGCTGGCAAGGGAGCGTTATTCCGTCCGGAAGTTCGCCCCCCAAAAGGTGGAAAAGGAAAAGCTGGACGCGGTCCTGGAGGCCGGCAGGCTGGCCCCCACCGC
This sequence comes from uncultured Fretibacterium sp., assembly GCF_963548695.1. Classification (NCBI taxonomy): domain Bacteria; kingdom Thermotogati; phylum Synergistota; class Synergistia; order Synergistales; family Aminobacteriaceae; genus Fretibacterium; species uncultured Fretibacterium sp. The sequence goes on along the minus strand of NZ_CAUUWA010000116.1, from coordinate 3,577 downwards.
CGTCAACTATCAACCGCAGCGGATATTGGTGCTCGATTCGGATGCGGCCCTCGGCAAGCTGAAGGACTGCACGCCCTATCACTTCTCCGCCCCCTTGGCCCTGGTCGTCTGCTACGACGCCGCGACGAGCTGGAAGCGATCCTACGACGGAAAGGACATGGGCGAGGTCGACGCGAGCATCGTCACCACCCATATGATGCTCGAAGCGGCGGCCCTGGGCCTGGGCAGCACCTGGGTGGGGCATTTCGACCCGCAGAAGGTGCGGTCGGCATTCGCACTGCCGGAAAACGTCATACCGGTCACCATCCTGCCCATGGGCTACCCTCACGAATCGAGCGTCCCCAGCCCGAAGCACGCCGAGCGCCTTCCGCTCTCGGAGACAACGCGCAGCAATACCTTCTGAGCCCCATCCCCTCCGTTCGGGGGGGGGGATGTTACACGCTCCCGGGCACGGACATGACGACAGGCCCCCGCTCGGGGGCCTGTCGTCGAAGGCGCCGTCCTCTTTTCTCTCCCGGCCTCAGGCTACCGATTTTGCCGGCGGCAAAAACGGCTTCTCCAGCCCCTGTATGGGCTCATCATCCAGGTTTTCGACCCCGAGCTCACGGCAGAGAATCTCCGCCAGCTTCCCCGCGCAGAGCCCGGTGAAGGCGATGCACTGCTTCCTGTGCTCGCCCGCGCTCATCTCAAACCCCTTGGTCAGAACGCGACAGCAGACCGCACGTTTCGCGTTCGCGTCGCGGAACCAGTCGTGTAGCTCCTTCGACAGCGCCATCACCGCGTTCACCTTGGGGTCCTTCGGACCAGCCTGCGTCGTGCGCCCGAAGAACATACCCAGCGCGAGAATGGCCCCATTCAAAGCACCGCACATGCACCCGGCGCGCCCGGCTCCGATCGACATGGCGGAAGACATGGCGATCACCGATTCCGGTACATCCACCTGAAAATCGCTCCTGATAACGTCCATGACGGCCTCGCAGCAAAAGAATCCGTTGGCGTACGACTCCTCCGCGCGTTTCTGAATGGCCTTCGGACTCACTGCCGTTGCGTGGTACGTGACGATCGATTCCATTCGTGTCCCCCCTCTGAAATTTGACAGCGGCTTCAAGAACTCGCCGCCCTGTTTTTCACGTGGCATCCCGCGTAAAACGTTTTACTTCGGGAACAAAAACTTCAGGTAGCCCCCCAGCACCCAAAGTACGACAAGGACGGCAATGGCCGTCTGCACGTGCTCCAACGCCGCCATCCAGGCCAGCCCCGTGTACCCGGCCGTCATCTTCACCGCGAGGGCGCTGATCACCAGGGGAAAGGTAAACGCCGCATGGCCGGGGGTAAAGGAGGTCCGGCAGAGCCTCAGCAGATACAACATCCCCGCCACGTAGAAGAAGAGGGAAAAGGCGAGAAGCAGCCACACGAGGACAGGCTCTTTCACCTCGAACGAGACCATGTAGCCCGCCAGCAGCAGGGATGCGGGTGCGGCAAGGATGACCGCCGTGGGCCTTGCGGCGTCCGGAACCTGCCCGACCTTCCAGAGACGCCAGCAGACGAAGGGCAGAAGGCAGAAATAGGTGACAAAGGCAAACCAGAAGGCCATACGCCCGATATCCAGGCGCCCCGTCACCGGAGCGGAGGCGCTGGCCACAGCAATGCCGACGTAGACGATGAACCACGAAGGGAACACCTTCTTCAGGGCAGCCCCCTTCAAAAACATCCAGCTGAACCACAGGATCAAAAGTGCATGCCCCACGAGCCCGGCGTACCAGACGGCCTCCCCTGCCTCCGGCGCGTAGGGTTTGACGTACCCGGCCAGCAACAGGGTCGCCATCGTGAACGTCGGCAGGACGCTCGCCGCGACCGGGTTCTCGAGGGGCTCCTTCAACTTTGCGTTCAGGACCAGCAACTTGAGCAGATAGGGCAGATAGAGAAGAAACGCAACTCCCCCGAGAAGCAGCCGAGCCCCCTGACTATAGCCCTGCACGAGGTTGCCCAGCGCGAACAGAGAGAGGATCAGCCCCGCGGTCGGAATAGGATATTGCCGCAAAAAATTCAAGACCAACATACCCCCTTGCCTCGATCTTTTGGGAAGCACCGATCGGATCGGCACTTCCCCTGTGAATTTGGCTCGCAGGTCCTCCGTTCGAGAGCAGAGAAGGGACAGGTATTTTTCAAGCTCCGGGGACACGCTCCCGAGCTCGAGCAGGAGGCCGCGAACCGCAAAAGAGCGGGGAGCTCGAAATGCAAAAAATGCAGGGGATTTGAAAGATAAGGGAGGAGGGAGAAAAAGAAAGAGACCGCTCAGGGCGGTCCCTCCTGGAATGTCACCGGCTGCGAAACGCCATGCGGACGCCTTGGTCTGCACCTGGAGAGTACGGCCCGATACGAACGGCTCCTCCCGAGGAAGGAACCCCACTGCAGAATGCATCCCGTGCATCCAAAGCCGATCGTCAGGTGAATCCGCAGTATCGCATCCAAGCTCCTCCTCCCCCGAAGAATTACCGCCAGCCTCTACTCTTCTACCTCAATACTATATCCTTATGCTGGAATCGTGTCAATGATGAAAACCAACGGCGTCGTTGTTCCACAAACGCGGGGTTTGTCACATCCTATTTATTTACATTGCAAATAAATTTTTGTACAATGAATTAAAATAAGACGAGAGAGGCGATACGATGGCACAAACCAACATCAACATCCGCATGGATGAAAATTTGAAGCGGGACTTTGACAAGATGTGCGGCGAGCTGGGCATGAACATGACTACGGCGTTTAACATCTTTGCGAAAACCGTTGTCCGGCAGCAGGGCATACCGTTCCCTATCGTGCTGGACACGCCCAACTCAGAGACGCTGGCGGCGATTGAGGACGTGAACAGACGGCGCAACCTGCGCGGTCCGTTCAACAGTGTTCAAGCTCTGATGGAAGACTTGAATGCTGACGATTAGTTATTCCTCACGGTTCAAAAAGGATTACAAGATCATCAAAAAGCGTGGTTACGACATGACATTGCTGGAGGAAGTGCTGACGCTTCTGAGCGAGGAGCAGCCCCTGCCGCAAAAATATCGCGACCATGTTCTCATTGGAAATTTTATCGGCCATCGGGAATGCCACATAACCTCGGATTGGCTGCTGATTTACAAAATCGAGGCGAACGATCTGCTGCTTTCATTGACCAGAACGGGAACGCACAGCGACCTGTTTTAAGGGCCGGCGGCGGTATCAACGCAAGGCTAACGCAGGGTAAAAAGCTCGAGCGAGCGGCATAGTATGCCCCGCTTTGCGGATAAATGGACTGCGTTTGTTGGCCGCCTGTTGCGCCGAACGACAGCAACGGAGTTGTCGTTTGACATAGGTAAACAGCGCAGCATCCGTAGCCTGAAAGGCTGCGGATGCTGCGGGCGGATTGACTTATTTCTCCGTCATAGGCCAGGGCCCTCCGTGCCACGGGTCTTGGCCGATATCCTCGGCTCACTTCTCGGCAACGATTTCCCAATTCCCGACGGCGTTCCGGAGCTACGCGAACGCCGCCGCCGCCCTGGCCAGCTCGTCCCGAATCGCGATGTGCTGCGGGCAGACCTGC
>NZ_CAUUWA010000115.1 GCF_963548695.1 uncultured Fretibacterium sp. | reverse complement strand
CTGGAGCGGCAGTGGCATGAGCCGCTGTACCGTTACGCGGAGCTGCTCTCGGGCTGTATCTCCGTCCGGCTGACCGGGACGCGGGGGACGGAGGAGCTCTACGACCTGCAAGTCCGTGACTGTCTCGAGTCCGTTCCGCTGCTGCCTGCGTCGGGCTCCGTCATCGACGTCGGGAGCGGCGGGGGGTTACCGGGCGTGGTCTGGGCGATCTGCCGGCCCGACCTGAAGGTCGTGCTGCTGGACAGCGTGGCCAAAAAGTGCCGCGCCGTTGGTGAGATCATCCGGACCCTCGGGCTCCGGAACGTGGAGCTCCTCTGCGAGCGCAGCGAGGACACGGCTCGGGCGCGGCGCGAGACCTTCGCCCTGGCTGCGGCCCGTGCCCTCGCCCGGGCCGGGATTGCGGCGGAGTACCTGTCGCCGCTCGTCGCGGTGGGCGGCCGTCTTCTGGCCTTCAAGGGCCCGAAGGTCGGAGAGGAGCTCGGGGAGGTCCGCGGACGCTGGGGCCGGCTGGGGCTCGCGGAGCCCGTCGTTCGTCCCTACGGTCCGGAGGGGAGCAGCCATTGCTTCGTGATATGGGAGAAGGCCGCTCCCTGTCCCACGGGCTACCCGCGCCGCACGGGGGCAGCTTCAATGAAAGGCTGGTGGCTGTGATGCCGACGATCGTCGTGTCCAATCAGAAGGGTGGTGTGGGAAAGACGACCACCTGCATCAACTTGGCGGCCGAGCTGGGGCGTTGCGGCTACTCGGTTCTGGCCGTGGACATGGATCCCCAGGCCAACTGCACCAGCGGGCTCGGGGTCAACGCCTCGACCCTGAGCAAAAGCCTCTACAACGTCCTGTTGGGCGACATCCCCATACGGGAGGCGATTCTAAGCACCGCGTGGAAGGGCATCTCCCTTCTGCCGTCTTCGTTGGACCTCGCCGGGGCGGAGATTGAGCTGGCCAGCGCCATAAGCCGCGAGTCAAAGCTCAAGCGCCAGCTGGAACAGCTCGAGGGGTTCGATGTCGTACTCATCGACTGTCCCCCGTCCCTTGGCATTCTGACTCTCAACGCCCTGACGGCCTGCGACCGCCTGCTGGTCCCCATCCAGTGCGAGTATTACGCGCTGGAAGGGGTGGGGCAGCTCGTCCGCACGGTGGACCTGGTCCGCGATTCCCTGAATCCATCGCTCGAGGTCTCGGGGGTCCTGCTCACCCTCTACGATTCCCGGACGCGCCTGGCCAACGAGGTGGCGGACGAGGTGCGGCGGCAGTTCGGCAGGGTCGTGTTCGACACGGTAGTGCCCCGCAACGTGAAGCTCTCGGAGGCCCCGAGCTACGGCTCTCCCATCGCCTATTACGAGGAGCACAGCACGGGCGCTCAGGCCTACGAATCCCTGGCCAGGGAGGTGATCCAGCGATGGCTGAGCGAAAAGCCCTAGGCAAGGGCCTGTCCGCCCTCCTGGGCGTGACGGAGGGAAGCGCTCCCCTGGAGAAGATCTACCGCGTCGGGATAGGGGAGATCCATCCGGACCCCGACCAGCCGCGCAGGGAGATGGATGGGGAGGGACTGGAGTCCCTGGCTGCCTCCATTCGGACGCACGGCGTGCTCCAACCCCTTCTGCTCCGCGCGGAGCCGGGGGGCGGCTACCGCATCGTCGCGGGGGAACGTCGCTGGCGCGCCGCCGCGCTGGCGGGTATGGAGGACCTTCCCGCCCGGGTCCTGAACGCCTCGGAGGAGGCGCTGCGGGAGATATCCCTGATCGAGAACGTCCAGAGAAGGGACCTCACCCCCATCGAGATCGCCTCGGCGCTCCAGGCCCTGATCCGGAAGAACGGGCTGACCCAGGAGGACTGCGCCGCCCACTTGGGGTGGAGCCGTGCCCTGGTGGCGAACCGCCTGCGCCTGCTGAACCTGCCTGACGAGCTCAGGGAGATGCTGGCCGGGGGAAGCCTGAGCGAGGGGCACGCCCGGGCCCTTCTGGGGCTCGATTCCGAGGACGCGATGATCGCATTGGGAAGGCGCGCCGCAAACGGGGGCATGACCGTGCGCCAGTTGGAGGCCGCCGTTCGGGACCTCTCGTCCGGGAGGGTCGGTCTGGAACAAAGGCCGGTCCCCAAGGGGCGATTCCGGTCGGTCCACCTTCCCGGACCGCCCCTTCGGGCCTACAGGAGGATGGGGGTGAAAATTCGCGTCGGGCGCCGCGACGGCGCCGCCCGGATCGTCCTGGAGGAGCTGCGCGACGTCGGCGACGAACGCCTGATCCAGGCCCTCGAGGGGTGCCTGAGGCTTTTGTACCCCGAATCGGAGGGGATGGAGGAATGACGGATAACCACGATAAGGATTATGGTAAGGATAACCATGGAAAATCGCGGTTCCGCAGCGCCCTCAGGGATGCCGCGCTTTTCGGACGAGTGATCTCGGCGGGGCTCGTCGTCGCCGGGTACGCCTTCGCGGGGGTCTACCTCGCGCGGTGGATGGAGGGCAAGGGCTGTCCCGCCTGGGAGGTCTCCCTGGCTCCGCTGGCCGCTGCGCTCTTTGGGGCCTGGCAGGGCTGGCTCTTCCTTACCCGCCCCTTTGGTCGGGATAGGCCGGATGGGGAGAAGAGGGCCCCACGTCGTTGATTGTCTCGAATCGCACTCCGGATTACTTTCCCAGGCTGTTTCTGAGGGATTTCATGATGTCTCCGCGCCTTGCCGGGCTCTGCGTCGTCACGGGGGTACTGTTGTAGACGGGGGAACCCCAGAACGTCTGTGCTCTGGCGGAGATGCGGCTGACCCAGTCGATGCCAAGCAGGTCCAGAAGGACGGTCACGCCCAGAAAAAGCCACATGCCGACGGCCAGGATGCCAAGCACCCTGAAGCTGGATCGCAGAAGCTGGTCCGTCATCTTTTCCGCACTGCGGATCTCGGCGCTTTCACGGGCCCGCCTGAGGGGATTGGAGGGCTGGGCGTCCCTTTGGAGGCGCAGAAGGGACCACAGGGCCGCGCCGCCGCGGGCCCACTGGATCAGGCCAAAGAGAAAGATAGCTAAGCCCACGATTATCAACAGGATTACCATACCGATCCTCCTTCGTAAACCAGCCTCTTTCGTAAGCCAACCTGCCTTCTGAAAAATACGGCAATTTCATTATACTACAGAACCGCGCGCTTCGGCAGGGCCGAGAAATGCCTCAAACCACAGGCAAGGCAGCGGCGGCCCCGATAAACTTCCTCCTCAAAACAGGCAAGCTGGGGTACTATAGCTTACCCCATGCTTCTCCCAGCCGCATTTCCATGCGAGGGGCTCCCCTTTTCCAACTTCACGTTGTCCAGCATGGCCTCCACGTTCTTGGGGCCATCAATTCGACCTCAACGATTCCACCTCGTCAAGGGACAGTCCGGTATTCTCCGCTATCAGATTGGGCGAGAGGCAGTTAACAACCCCCGAGCCAGCATCCGACGTACAACGAAGGCGATGCCCTCAGCTTTGCCTCTAGCCTCACCTCTGGCCTCCCCCTTGGCCGCCATGCTCCTCACGTAGTTGTCCCAATCGGACTGCTCCCTCTCCCGTATCAGATAATTTACCCACAGCTCGGGCGTCTTTACAAACGCCTCCTCCATGTTCAGAATTCGCCTGATGTCGGGGTCGTCCAGGACATCGTTCAGGAAACGTATCAGGTTCGCCTTGTGCTGCCTCGAGGCGAAAATGTACTTGAACAGCCTGTCGTTCAGCCTGTTGAGGCTGCGTCTTTCCCGGCGTATCGTTCCTCACGGTCCCCGCCCCCCTTGTCGGCTTCATTATAGCAAAGCCAGGCCCTGCGGCCTGGCCATACGAAAACAGGACCACCGGCGCTGCCGGTGGTCCTGTCATGCTGCACGTTATGCAGTGAACCCTTGCGGTTCGTGACCCTCAGGCCCCCGCTCCTCGATGCGGGGGGTTAGGGCAGCATCCCCACCATCTCGTCCGCTCCATCGAGCATGTCCTTGGCAAACCTCGCGGCCGTCGTCGTGGGCTCGCAGAGCGTCGGGAACCACCTTACCAGAGCTGGGTCGTCCAACAGGGCCTCCGCGCTCTTATCCCCGTAGCGCATGTGGAAGTGGGTGAACCCGTCGGGGGTATCCTTGCCCGCCGGCAACAGGGTAAGAACCTTGTAGGGGCCCTCGGCCTCGGCCTTGAAGACGGACCACATCATGGGGAACCCCATGAAATTTCGAACTTCGATGCCGTCGAAGACGTAGGACACCGTCGCCTTGACGCCGCCCTTGTCGTCCAGGAAGGTGAACGCGTTCCCCTCCACCTTCGCCCCGCCGGCGAAGTCGGATCTCAGCATCGTTTCTTTGAAGAAGCCCTTTACGGCCTCCGGCGTGTAGGTCTTCCCCTTCTCCGCGGCCTTCTTCGACACCGCCTCATAGACGGG
>NZ_CAUUWA010000114.1 GCF_963548695.1 uncultured Fretibacterium sp. | reverse complement strand
ACTTCATGCTGGACATGGCGACGACGACCGTGGCGTTCGGCAAAATCGAGGTCGCGGCTCGGCGCGAGGGGACCATGCCGGCCGGATGGGCCGTCGATGAGACGGGCGCGGACACCACGGACGCCGTCACCGTCGCAAGCACCAACCGTGGGAACAAGAGCCCCTACGGAGGCCTGCTCTTCCTGGGAGGGGCGACGGAGACCTTCGGAGGGCATAAGGGCTATGGGCTGGGCCTGCTCGTCGAGCTCCTGACCTCCGGCCTCTCCATGGGCACGGCGTCGTTCGATACCTACGGGGACGGCTGCGGAATCTGCCACTGCTTCCAGGCCATGCGCATGGACCTGTTCGGGGACGCCGGTGCGGTCCAGAGGCATGTGGCTGGCATCCTGGATCGGATTCGCTCCGGCTCCAGGGCCGAGGGGCAGGAGCGAATCTACATCCACGGTGAAAAGGAGTTCGAGCGCCGGGAAAAGGCATTGAAGGAGGGGGTCTGGCTCGACCCGGCCACGTGGAAACGGCTGGACGAGTACGCCGACAAGTTTGGCGTGGAGCGTCTCGAGCCGTAGGTTTCAACCGGGGAGGTGGGGAGGTGGAATAAGAAACTTCCCCTACACGATCCCCCGGATCTCGGAGAGGTTCGTGATGCCCTCCTTCTCCATGAAGGCCTCGATCCCCTCGATGATGTCCAGGGCGATGTCCGGCTTGGTGAAGGTCGCGGTGCCGACCTGCACCGCCGTTGCGCCGGCCATGATGAACTCCACCGCGTCGCGCCAGGCGACGATGCCTCCGATCCCCATGACAGGGATCTTGACCGCGTGGGCGACCTGATGCGTCATGCGCAGCGAGATCGGTCGGACGGCCGGGCCCGAGAGCCCGGCATAGACGTTGTCGAAGACGGGCCTGCGCCTGTCGATATCGACGGCCAGCGCGAGGTAGGTGTTCGTGAGCGAAAGGCCGTCCGCCCCCTCCTCCTCGCAGGCCCGGGCGAGGGCCACGATGTCCTCCGCGTTGGGGGAGAGCTTGACGACGAGCTTGTGCCGGCACTCCCGGCGCAGGATGCGGACGACCTCGCGCGCCGTCTCCGTCCTGACCCCGAAGTTCATGCCGCCCTGCTTCACGTTGGGACAGGAGATGTTCAGCTCCAGCAGATCGAGTTTCGCGTCGTTGAGGAGCGAAACGCCCTCGATGTAGTCCTCGATGCTGTGCCCTCCCAGGTTGACGATGTTCGCCACGTCGTGCCCGTTGATCCAGTCGAGCTCGTCCTCGAGGAAGCCGCGCACGCCGGGGTTCTCCAGCCCGATGCTGTTCATGAGCCCGCTGGGCGTCTCCCAGACGCGGATGCCCTCGTTGCCGCCGCGCGGGTTCAGCGTGAGCCCCTTGGAGGCGATGCCGCCGAGCCTCGAGATGTCGAAGTATCCGCCGAGCTCGCGCCCGAATCCGCAGGTGCCCGAGGCGAGCACCACGGGGTTCTTCATCGCGACCCCGGCGAAGCTCACCGCCGGGCGCGCCGCATTCGCCATCGTCAGAACACCTCCTCTGCGGGGAAGACGGGGCCGTCCGTGCAGACCTTCCTGCGTCCCCTCGTCGTCCCGCAGCTGCAGGCGAGGCACGCGCCGAGGCCGCAGGCCATCCGCTTCTCCAGGCTGACGTAGAGCTTTGTCCCGGAGGCGCGGCATTTGCCGTAAAGTGCCCTCATCATGACCTCCGGGCCGCAGGTCAGGACGCAGTCGTAGTCTCCGGGCTCGATCTCGTCCGTGATGAAGCCCCCGACCTTCACCGTGGTCCTGTCGCCGACGGCGCGGTACTCCTCGGCCAGCAGGACCTCGTCGCTGAAGCCGAGGAAGAGGTCGACGGCCGTCGCCGGACCGTATGCCCCAAGGGTCCTCGCGGCGAGGTACAGGGGGGCGATGCCGGCCCCGCCGCCCACCAGGGCGACCCTTCCCGAGACGAGGGGAAAGGTGTTGCCCAGGACCCGGCCGGTCTCGACCGCGTCCCCCTCCCGGCACCGCGAGAGCAGGTCCGTGCCCTCGCCGACCACCCGGTACAGGAAGCTCAGCGTTTCGGCGTCGGCGTCGAAGACGCTGACGGGACGCGAGAGAAGGGGATAGCGGCCCCAGGCGCGCAGCATGCAGAACTGCCCCATTCGGGCGTCGTTCGGCTGGGCCACCCGCATCAGATAAAAGTCCCGGGAAATTCGTCTGTTCGACAGCACCTGGGGCACGGCGCGCCCCTCCTTCGTTTACCGTTCAATTTTTGGGCCTGACAAGCAGGCGACCAGCCCTGGAAAAAACTGTATCACCTCACTGCGTCGAATTGAAGCCTCAAGGCTTCGCTTCGACGTAAGCGCCAGCACGGAGACCGCGGAACAGGCTGTATCACCTCATTGCGTCGAATCGAAGCCACTGGGCTTCGATTCGATGTAAGCGCCAGCATAGCATTTGGGGCCTATCGGCCCCAAAGAGCTGGTTGTCTGCTTATAAGCTCGAAAACGCAAATCATAGATTTGCTTTCTCGCTTATAAGCGACCAACATAGCATGCCCCGCTTTTTGGGCACAGCTTGCTGCGCTTCGCTGATTGTCTGCTTCGCCAAAGGGCAGCAATTGTGCTGCCCTTTGGCATAAGCGACCGGCACGCCATTCAAGGGCTAACGCCCTTGAAGAGGCGGCCGTCTGCTTAAAACATCCTCTTCTTCCAGAGCCAATAGGCCGCCGCGCCGCTGAGGCCGAGGGCGACGAGCATCACCCACAGAAAGCCGCTCGGATGTTCCTGGAACGGGACGCCGACGTTCATGCCCCAGAAGCTGGAGACGACGGTCGGGATCGAGATGATGATGGTGACGGAGGCCAGGAACTTCATCACGATGTTCAGGTTGTTGGAGATGATGGAGGCGAAGGCGTCCATCATGCCCCCCAGGACGTCGCTGTAGACCCGCACCATGTCGTAGGCCTGGTCGTACTCGACGATCACGTCCTCGAGCAGGTCGTCGTCCTCCTCCCGTAGCTTGATGAGCTCATTGAACTGGGGATTCTTGAGCGTCCGTACGAGCTTGTCGACGGCCACGCGGTTGCTCCTCAGGGAGCCCGTGAAAAAGGTCATGCCCTTCTCCAGGTCCATCAGCTTGAAGAGCTCCTCGTTCTTCATGGAACGGCGCAGCGCCTCCTCGATCTTGTCGGACATCCGGTTCATCTCGTTGATGTACTGGAGGTAAGTCCCCGCCGTCTTGTAGAGGATCTGGAGCAGGAACCGCGTCCGCTTCCAGGTGCAGAACCCGCTGACGCCGCCCCTCGGCCCAGGAAGAATCGGGTTCTCCTCCAGACAGACCGTGATGAAGGTGTCGGGAGTGATGACGATGCCCAAGGGGATGGTGTCGAAGTCGAAGCTCTCGGGGTGTTTAGGGATATTGATGACGACCAGTATGCAGGCGTCGTAGCCGCTGTCCTCGTCCATCTCCTCGACGTCGATTCGGCTCGACTCCTCGACGTCCAGGGCGGCGCTCAGGAAATCCAGGGGCACGGCGGCGAGACGGGCCACATCCTCCAGCTCCTGACGGGTGGGCGCGGTCATGTTGATCCAGCTTCCGGGACGGAGATTGTCCAGGGAGAGCTCCTCGTGACCCGGGGTCTTCAGGTTCGTGTGCGTTCTCAGTACCGAGATCATGAACATCCCTCCTTGGCGGCCCTTGGGCCCTTTTCTCTTATTTTACACAAAAGAATGCCCATCGTCTCCTGTATCTGCTTTCTTTGCAAACTCCCGGGTATGCTCTTTCGACACACTGGAAATGTTTTGTGGTTCATGTTCCGGTGCGTTGAAAAGCGCTTCTTCCTGGAGTGCCTCAAAGGAATCCCTGCAGGCGCGAAGGTTCTCTTTTCTGAGCCTCCATAATTCTTTCTCGGCCTCGATGCCCGTCCCCTGCCCGCTCCTGTTCAATGTATCGATTTGCGTCTTCACGAAAACCGCGCAGCCGTGGTAGGGCAATCGGCCCTCCCGTGTTTCCATGAAGCTGCTTCGAGCAAATTCGCGATACTGCTCCGGTTCCATGACAAGGCTGACGGACGTCTGTGCATCCGCCAGCTTCATCAACTGATCATTGAGCTTGTCCCTTTCGGCCTCGTTCATCGTACAGTAGTTTCGCTGAAAAACGATGCAATACTTCTCCGCCAAAAGGCTCTGCTGCGGGGACTTTGACCGAACAGCATCTTGAAGTAAACTACAGAGCTCCTTGATACCGCTCGAGTATTTGATGTTTTCAAATGACTGATCTCTCAAGGTCCTTAAACTACCGCATCCTGTAATGTTCAGGAGAAGATCTTTTTCAAAACGATCATTCATGGAGCCACTTTTCCCCAAAAGCTGCAACCGCATCCGTGAGGTTAAAGCCTCCGTCAATCAACCATTGAATACCATTGAAACGTTTAACATCATCCGCAACTCCAGGATGCAGAGGAATCTTAATCCTGAGCGCTGCAGCATCTTCTTTCTTCCCCAGGCTTTCTAATTCTTGTGCTTTCACGATAATCGCCATGGTTTCTTCCTTGCTCATGCTGCTAGTCCACTCTTTCACTGTGAATCCCTCCCTTTGTCATAAAGCACACGCCCTTCCGACTTAGGGAAGCGCTGATTAAAACAAAAACGCATATTTTTCCAAAGAGGAGTATGCAA
>NZ_CAUUWA010000113.1 GCF_963548695.1 uncultured Fretibacterium sp. | reverse complement strand
TTTTACTCAAAACAGGCAAGCTGGGGTACCACCGGGGTGCTTCATGGATTAAATCAGCGTTTCCTCAGATAGTCTATTGGTAAAGTGGCTCCCCTGGTCGGAGTTGATCACCTCAGGACTTCGGCGAGACAGCACCCGATTCAAGCAGCGCAGACAAAGCTCTTGTCCAAGTTGACGCTGACCTCATACTTGGTGCTATTTTTTTGCCCGCGGCTTTGGGCCCCCTCGGCCCCATAGGCTATAGCCCGGACATGGAGTAAAATAGTATGAGGTAAAGACGCCTTTTTCCAGGAAGTCCTCTCCGTCAGGGACGTGGGACGGACGGAGAGGGCGATATATTCAGAAGCCTTACACTGTCGGATTGTAAATCCAGGTTATTTTGGAGCATAGCTTGTTTTGAGAGGAGACCGACCATGCACAAAGCCGTACCGGTCAACAGGGACACGTGGTGGGTAGGCGTCAACGACCACGAGACCGACCTTTTTGAGTCCCTCTGGGACCTGCCCCAGGGCGTGGCCTACAACGCCTACGTCGTGACGGGCGAGAAGACCGCCGCCATCGACACGGTCAAGGGCCCCTGGCTCGACGAGTATCTTCACAAGCTGGAGGAGGTCCTCGGCGGCCGTCCGCTGGATTATCTTGTCATCAACCACATGGAACCCGACCACGCGGGGCTGATCTCCCAGCTGCGGGCGCGCCATCCCGGCCTGAAGTTCGTCGGCAACGCCAAGACCATGCCCCTTCTCAAGGGCTACCACGGCATCGATACCGACACCGTGCTGGTGAAGGACGGGGCCACCCTGGACCTCGGAGGGCACATCCTGCAGTTCGCGACCGTCCCGATGGTCCACTGGCCGGAGAGCATGGTAACCTTCGACACGACGACGGGCGTCCTGTTCTCCAACGATTCCTTCGGCGGCTACGGCGCCCACGAGGGAGGGCTCTTCGACGACGCCAAGACCCGCGCCCGATGGGAGGACGAGATGCTGCGCTACTACGCGACCATCGTCGGACGCTATTCCAACGTCGTCCAGGTCGCCCTGAAGAAGCTCGCCCCCCTGCCCATCACCAACATCTTCCCCGCCCACGGCACCCTGTTCCGCGAGGATGTAGGGCAGGTCATTGGGCTGTATGACCGCTGGAGCCGCTACGAGGCCGACTGCGGGGCGGTCGTCGTCTATGGCTCCATGTACGGCAACACCAAGCGTATGGCGGAGGCCGTCTGCAGCGGACTCTCCGACAGCGGCGTCAAGGACGTCCACCTCTACGACGCCGCCCGCAGCGGCCCCTCCTATATCCTGCGCGACATCTGGCGCTACAGGGGCTTTGCCCTGCTGAGCTGTACCTACAATACCCTGCTCTTTCCCCCGATGGAGGCGCTCTGTTCCAAGCTGCTCAATCGCATGCCCAAAAACCGGGCGCTGGGCATCGCGGGCAGTTACAGCTGGAGCCGCGGCGCCTTGGACGCCCTGAGGGAGTTCGCCAAGAACATCAAGCTGGAGGTTGTCGGACCCGAGGTCGAGGCCTTCGCCTCCCCCACCGCCGAGGACCTGGAGCAGTGTGTTGAGCTGGGGAAAAACCTGGGCCGTCAGGCCGGAGGCCCCTGCTCCCTCTCAAGCTGACGGGGTGGAAGAACCTTTTACGGCAAGCCGTCGTTTGACGCTCCATCTATTGCTTGACGCTCCATCATCGATGGAGCGTCCTTTTTAGGTCTTTTTGGCCATCCAGCGCATAGAAAGGAAATTGGAACCTCGTATGAACCGTTTTGTCTCCGTTGTCCTGAAATACGGCGTCTCTCTTTTCTGCCTGTTCTATGCCTTTCGGGGCGTGCCCCTGAGGGAGCTATGGGATGCCCTGAGCCGTTTTCCCCTGCCCCCCATGTTCCTCACGACAGCTGTCTCCTTTACGGCCTATGCCGTCATGGGCGTAAGGCTCACCCGGATGAACGCTCCCCCGCTCTCGTTCCACTCGGCCTTCTGCGCCACCTTGGCGGGGCTGGCCATCAACAACGTGATCCCAGCAAAGGCAGGCGAGGTAGCCAAGGCCGTCTGGATCGGACGCGACAACCGCCTCTCCACGGATGCCGCGCTGGGGATCGTGTTCATGGAGCGCTTTTTCGACGTCAACGCCCTGGCGCTACTGAGCCTGTGGTTCGTATGGCACGTGGGGCTGCAGGGCGCGACGATTCTCTTCCTGGTGTGCCTGCTCGCAGGATGGCTCGTCCTTCTTTTGATGCGACGCTATCCGAAGACCGTCTCCTGGGCCGCATACCTCCCCCTGCCCCGAAAGATTACGGACTTTCTCCAGCGTTTCCTGTCGGCCCTCGTCGGCCATCTGACGGCGGGGCGCCTCGTCTGGATGGCCTCGACCTCCGTGCTCGTCTGGAGCCTCTACGCCCTGGAGACGACCGTGGCGCTCAATGGGGTCGCCGGACTGGGGTTGAGTTGGAAAGCGGCCCTGAGCGTCTTCGCGCTCAGCAGCCTGGGGATGCTTCTGCCCTCATCCCCTGGGGCTATCGGGGTCTATGAGGCCATCGCCGTGGCCGCGCTGAGGGCGCACGACGTGCCGCACGAGCAAGCCCTGGCCGCAGCTCTCTTCGCCCACATGGCGCAGTTCATCCCCGTCACGCTGGCAGGGGGGTTGGCCATGCTGGCGTTCCCTCCCGAACCGAAGGAGGAAGGGATAGAAAGCTGACGCCGGGCCGTGTACAAACGCCACGCTCAAATTCCCCATTCACCATTTTCCCATTTCCCGTAGACCCCGAGGACGCCCGAGCGCACTTCGACCCTGACGAGACGGCCCAAGGGAACGTTGCTGATCTCCCGTGGGGAGCCCTGCGCCAGTTTGACATCATCGAGCGGCCATTTCACGTTTTCGATGGAGACCCCCTGGCAGGAGGCCGTAAGGGACAGGAGCGACAGCACCGAGGGTGGGATTTCAAAGTCCAGCTCGAGTTTTGCGGGGCCCCGCAGAGGGAAGAGGACCTCGCGTTCGTCGGCGAACCAGAGGACCCTCACTCCGCGCTCCATGGCCCCAAGCGATGAAAAGACGTTCGAGAAGGCGTGGTCGAAACGCCCGCCCCAGCACCCGGTGACGACGACATCCCCGGACAGCAGCCTCAGGGCCAGCTGGAAGTCCGTATCGTCCTTGTCCGGACTATAACGGTCCGCTCTCGCGCCCATCCGCTCGGCCCATTCCCTGGCCCCCTCCGAGACGCTGTCGAAATCCCCCAGGATGCGGGTCGGCACGACCCCCGCGGCCCGGCAGGCGTCGGCCCCCCGGTCCAGGGCCCAGGTCTCCCGTCCGACGGAGACCTTCCGCAGCCAATCGGGATCGGGAGCACGGCCCCCCAGGACCAGCAGCAGAGGTGGAGAGCTTGACGGCGTCTCCCCGTGCCGCCTCAAAAGAGCACGCATCCGAGGCAACTCCAGCTCGAGCGCCGCCTCGAATTCAAACTCGGGCGACTCTAAGGGGGACACGGGTTCAGAGGAGCGCACGCGCCTCAATCCTCATCGAAAAGTCCGCCCGTCCGCGCGCGCTCCAGGGCCTCGAAGGCGCCCTCCTCGTCCATCAGGATATCCCGTGGCTTCGAGGAGTTCCCGGACTGCGGCCCCACGATGCCAAGCTGTTCCAGGCCCGTAATCACCCGGCCGGCCCTGGGATAACCGATGTTGAGATAGCGCTGAAGGCCGCTTGCGGAAGCGATGCCCGTGTCCATGACGACGCGGATCGCCTCCTCCATCTTGGGGTCGTCGATGATGCTCGCACCGTTCTTCCCGTTGCTCTCTCCCGTCGGGTTGCCCGGATCCTCGAACTCGATGTACTCCGGCTCGCCGAAAGCTCCCTTCATGTACTCCACGAAATCCAGCGTGCGCTCCTCGGTGATGAAGGGGGCCTGGAGGCGGAGCGGACGAGGATAACGCGTGCTAAAGAAGAGCATGTCGCCCTTCCCGAGCAGCTTGTCGGCCCCGGCGGCGTCGATGATCGTCCGGGAGTCCGTCTGGGACGGCACGGCGAAAGCCACGCGCGCCGGGACGTTCGCCTTGATCAGGCCAGTGATGACGTCCACGGAGGGCCGCTGAGTCGCCAGGATCAGGTGAATCCCCGCGGCACGGGCCTTCTGAGCCAGGCGGGCGATCAGCCCCTCCACCTCCTTGCCGGCCGTGTACATCAGGTCCGCCAGCTCGTCAACCACTACGACGATATTGGGAAAACGGTCCTTGGGCAGGACCTTGTCGTTATAGGAGGCGAGGTTGCGGACCCGCGCGCGCGCAAAGCACTCCGTGCGGCGCTCCATCTCCTGCACGGCCCAGGAGAGCGCGGCGATGGCCTTCCTGGGGTCGGAGACGGGCCGGGCCAGGAGGTGCGGCAGCCCCTCGTAGATGGCGAACTCCACATGTTTGGGGTCCACGAGGATCAGCCGCAGCTCCTCGGGGGGGCGGCGCAGGCACATTCCCAGGATGCAGCCGTTGACAAAGACGCTCTTGCCCGACCCCGTGGTCCCGGCGACCAAGAGGTGCGGCATGTCCTCGAGGCCGCAGACCAGGTAACGGGAATCGACCCGCATCCCCATCGGCAGCGGCAGGAGAAACTCCCCCTGCTGGAAATCCTCGGACTCCATCACGGAGCGCAGCGCTATCCCCTTGCGCCTCGGATTGGGGATCTCGATGCCCACATAATGCTGTCCCAGGATAGGGGCCTCGACACGGACCGATACGACCGCCAGGGCCATCGTCAGGTCGTTGGCCAGCCCCGCGACCTTGCTGACCTTGATACCCGGCGCCAGCTCTATCTGGAATTGAATGACGGAGGGGCCCACCACGATATGGGCGACCGTCGCCTTGACGCCGAAATT
>NZ_CAUUWA010000112.1 GCF_963548695.1 uncultured Fretibacterium sp. | reverse complement strand
TTCGGTCCGCTTATGCCGAACGGCAACACAGTTGTTGCTGTTCGGCGCAGCAGACGACCGCCTTCCACGAGGCGTCAGCCTCGTGAGGCGAGTCGGTACGGTAAGCCGTAAACCTTCGGTCCGCTTATGCCGAACGGCAACACAGTTGTTGCTGTTCGGCGCAGGCAGGCGACGCGGGTGTCAGCGGATGGACACTGGCCCTTGGAGTTGCGCTCCTATTGAAAAGGAAGGCCTGATTTTCAACAACCGCAGCTAGTCCCTTTAGGGGCGACGCGGGTGTCAACGGATTGGCGCTGGCCCTTGGAGTTGCGCTCCTATTGAAAAGGAAGGCCTGATTTTCAACAACCGCAGCTAGTCCCTTTAGGGGCGACGCGGGTGTCAACGGATTGGCGCTGGCCCTTGGAGTTGCGCTCCTATTGAAAAGGAAGGCAAGGTATAAATCAGCGTTCCCTTAGCCGTGGGCCCTGCAAAGGGCCGAATGCGGCCGGACCGCACCGGGGGGGTGGGAAACTCCAGCCTTTCCAACCCCCGTCCCGGCGGGATAGAATGCCCTTGTGCGCTTGTCATCATATCAGGACCACATCTATTCAGGAGGCGGAACGACGATGAGGAAAATCTGGATGGTTGCGGCGGTCGTGTTGTTGGCGATGGTGACGGCCCTGGGGGCCGAGGCGGCGGAGCAGAGGGCTTTCGCCCTGGAGGAGACGCTCACGCTCTACGCCAAGCCCGACAAGGGGGCGAAGTCGTGGGAGGTCAGCCTTCCGGACTCGGGCGTCGCGGTCCCGAGCGCTATCCGCGACAAGGAGGATATGCTCTGGTACAAGGTGAAGGTGGACGGAAGGACCGGATGGCTCTATCAGGAGGGCGTTCGGCTGAGGATGGGCCCCAAGAGCAAGGTTGCGGCCAACCTCTATAAGCGCTACGCCGCGGCGCGGCTGAAGATCGCCGACAAGACGCCCAAGGGCTGGACCCAGGAGGAGAGCGTCCAGGCCGGGGGCGTCGATGTCGAAACCTGGACCTCGAAGGGGGCCGTGTTCCAGATCTCGGGCGAGGGGAAGAGGGCCAAGGACCTCTACTTCAAGGCCAATACGGCTTCTACCTGCAAGGTATTTCTGGGCTTCGAGGCCGTGGGCATGAGCAAGGACGAATTGAGAAACAAGGTGGGGACCCCGACGGTCCGGGAGACCCCGAGCGGGGAGCCGGAGATCAGCATCCTCTCCTACGAACTGCCCGATCACGATCTGACCCTGGCCTTCACCCTGCGCGACCAGGTCGTCGAGAGCGCGGAGTTCCACAGGGGCGAGGCGGGCGAGGGGGAGCAGGGCTGGACCGGCGACGTCCTGGACCTTCGGAAGCTCGACTGAGGTAGGTTCGGGGGACGCTCCGCGCTCCAGCTGGGGGCGTTGGCGCCGGGGTCGTGGGGCCCGGCACCTTGAGCGAGCAAGGGCCTCGGCGGCGCTTGAAGCTCCCAGGGCGCGGTAGAGCCTGAGGATATGGTATTTTGCCGTACTGCGGGCGATTCCAAGGTCCCTCGCGATCTCCCCGTAGCGCGCGTTCTTTCCGAAAGGATATTTTTTGTGAGTTTGAGAGTTTAATATGACCGTCCAGCTTGCGGCGATGCTGAGGCTCGATGGGACGCCGAAGTCCCTGTATCGGCGTCGGCAGACGACCGTCTTCCGCGAGGTTAACGCCTCGCGGAAGACGGTCGTCTGCACTCGGAAGGAATTTTGAGAATGGGCGGGACGTCGCCCTCCCTCAGGACGTCACTTCAGGCCGCGCAACACCAGCTCCGCAATCGCCGCCGATCCCATGAAGGTCCCGACGAAGACGAAAAGTCCAACCAGGACGATCCTCCAGCCCTGTGTCTTGAGCACGCCGATATCCTTGCCGACGGCGAGGCCCGCATAGGCAAGGATCGGGGTGCAGAGCCCGATGAAGCTGACCTTCGAGGCCCACGCGGTGAGTTGCTCCGCTCCGGGAAAGCCGGGGATCGTCACGATGCAGCCCAGCGTGACGATGTAGGCCACGGAGGGCAGCCCCTTCCAGGGGATGACGTGGGCGATGAGGACGCCGCCCGCGACGACGCCGAGCAGCACGAGGATGCCGGGAATGGAGTCCGTGAGGAGCTTGGCCGCCGTGGCCGCGCCCTGCGCGCCGAAGACGGCGAACCCCTTCGCCCCAACCCAGTTGCCGATCAGCACCTGAGCGGCGCAGATCAGCAGGAAAATCGCCATCTGACGGTATCTCATGCTAGTCCTCCCCCTCCCCGGAATCCGTGCCGACGGGCACGCTCGGGGCCTCCCCGACCCCCATGAGCCGAACGAGCCAGTTGGCGATCGGAAGGCTCAGGAACACGCACATATAGACCCCGTCGAGCCCCGAGAACATGTTGCTGGCCGAGGCCAGGGCCAGCAGCTCGTCCTTGAGTTGCGGGTACATCGTCACCAGGGGGGTGACCGCGGCGGTCATCATGCTGGCGCTGCCCGTCCCCGTAGCCATAGCCAGGGCCTGGGGGCTGAAGAAGGGCATCGTCGATGCGACGAAGGAGGAGAGGAAGCTGCAGAAGAGGGCTCCGAAGACCGTCCCCGTGACGTAGACGCCCATGACGCCGCGCCCCTCGGGTGTGTCGAGCCCGTACTTCTCGCCGATGATGGCGATGTTGGGCTCCCGCGCGTTGGAGAACGCCGCCCCCACAGCCTCACGGCGCAGGCCCAGCAGCACGGCGATGGGGACGCCGAAGAACACGGTCCCGATGTTGCCGAACTCCTGGAGCACCAGGGCCGGCCCGGACTGGACGACCTTCCAGAAGTTGGGCCCCACCAGGGTCCCGTAACGCGCCATCAGCAGAAAGAACGAGACCCCCACGAGGGAAGACGCCTCAAACATGTCGCTCCGCTTCAGCACTCTCAGGGCGGGCAGCCCGCAGAGGGCTCCCAGCACGAAGGAATAGAGCAGGGGGATCAGGACCAGCATCCCCGGACCGAGCTTGAAGGTCCGGACCCCGACCGTCTCGGCCAAAACCGTGAAGACGAGGACCAACAGGTGCAGCTTCCAGTTTCGCAATGCCTTATCAACGATATCCATGCCGCAGCGACACTCCTTTTACCAGACTCTTCCACTTATCGGACTCTTCCACCAAACCCTTCTGCCAGATCCTTCTCCGACCTGAAGCGCGGACGCTCCGCACGGGGCCCGCCAACTTCTCAAGCCTTTTTTGCCCTTTTCCCCGAAAAAGCGTCCTCACCTTCCGGTGCTGCCGAAGCCCCCCTCCCCCCGTTCCGTGGCGTCGAGCGCCTCCGCCTCGCTCCACGCCACCCGCGCGACGGGCGCGACGACCATCTGGGCGATGCGGTCTCCCGGCTCGACGATAAAGGGCTCCTGGCCGAGGTTCATCAGGATCACCCCGATCTCTCCGCGGTAGTCCGCGTCGATCGTACCCGGGCTGTTGGGAAGCGTGACGCCGTGCTTCAGGGCCAGGCCGCTCCGGGGGCGAACCTGTGCCTCGTACCCCTCCGGGAGGGCAATGCGCAGGCCCGTCGGGACCAGGGCCCGGCCGCCCGGGGGAATCACGCAGCCATCCGACGCCCGCAAATCCACCCCGGCCGAGGCCGGGGTGGCGTATTCGGGCAAGGGAAAGTCCTTCGCCCGTCCGGAGCGTGCGATCAGCACCCTGACCATCTTATCAGGCGCCATTTTATTGAGCACAATCCTACCGGGCACGAAGCCCTAGCGGTCCCTCCGGGGACGGTCCCCGCCGAAGCGGCGCTCCCGCCCGCCCCTGTCGCGATCCCCGCGATCGCCGAATCCGGGGCGGTCGCCCCGGGGCGGTGCGGGCGGAGCCTTCTCGGCGATGCTCGCAATCAGGTTGTCGCGCTCGTGCTCGTCGGGCAGCGCGGCGGCGAGTCCGACCTCGCGCACCTTGTCCTCGTTGGCCAGGAGGCGCCTCCGGGTAAGGTTGACGCGGCCCATGTCGTCTATTTCCTTGACCATGACGAGCACGCGGTCGCCGGACTTGAACACGTCCTCGACCCTGGGCACGCGGTGCGTGCTCATCTCGCTGAGGTGCAGCAGCCCCTCCTTGCCGGGCAGACACTCCACGAAGGCGCCGAAGGCCATCAGGCGCGTGACGGTACCCCAGTAGACCTCCCCGGCCTCCAGGTCCTTCGTCAGGGCCAGAACCATGTCCCGGGCCTCGTCCACCTGCTCCTGCGTCGGCCCGGCGATACTCACCTCGCCCGTATCCTCCACGTTCATCTTGACGCCGGTTTTCTGCGTGATGCCGCGGATCGTCTTGCCGCCGGGGCCGATGACGTCCCGGATTTTCTCGGGGTCGATGCCCATCTTGAGGATGCGCGGCGCGTTCGGCGACAGGGAGTCCGGGACGGAAATCTCGGCCTCCATCCTGTCGAGGATCTGCATACGGGCCTTCTTCGCCTGGGACAGCGCGTTCTGGAGGATCTCACGGGTGATGCCGCCCGCCTTGTTGTCCATCTGGAGGGCCGTCACGCCCAGGCGCGTGCCGGCGACCTTGAAGTCCATGTCGCCGTAATGGTCCTCGAGCCCCTGGATATCCGTCAGCACGCGGACCTTGTCGCCCTCCTTGATCAGCCCCATGGCGATGCCCGCGACGTGACGCCGCAGGGGAACGCCCGCGTGCATCATCGAAAGGCTGCCGCCGCAGATGCTGGCCTGCGAGCTCGAACCGTTGGACTCCAGGATGTCGGAGACGACGCGGACCACGTAGGGGAACTCGTCCTCCGTGGGGATGACGGGCCGCAGCGCGCGCTCCGCCAGGGCTCCGTGACCGATCTCGCGCCGGCCGGGGCCGCGCATGGGGCGCACCTCGCCGACGGAATAGGGCGGGAAGTTGTAGTGCAGAATGAAGCGCTTGGCGGGCTCGTCCAGCTTGATGCCGTCCAGCACCTGGTCGTCCT
>NZ_CAUUWA010000111.1 GCF_963548695.1 uncultured Fretibacterium sp. | reverse complement strand
CAACAAGCAAGCTGGGGTACCACCGGGGTGCTTCATGGATTAAATCAGCGTTTCCTTAGCTTACTCCACTCCGCCCGGCGGAGGCGACGAAGCGGTACGCACCCGGCCATAGCCCGAGAGGATCAGGTAGTGGGGCTTCGCCCCCCGCAGCGCCGTGATGCGGACCGTGGCCGCCGGGGTGAAGGTCCCCCACTGAGGGCTGTAGACGCTCTCGGGGGCGAAGGAGCTGTGGCGGACGAGCTGGAACCGAAACCCTGGGGCAGCGGGGAACGTCTCCACAACCGGGTCGTCCCTCCACCTCAAGGCCAGGGTCTCCGCGGAGGTCCCGGCGCTGAGCCGAAGAGTAAAGGAACGCCCCGTCCGGTTCGCCTTCGTCAGGGAACGGAGGATCCAGCGCATGAGCCGCCCCGCCTCCCGCTCGGGGGACGCGCGGCCCCAGTTTACCGTCGCCGCCACCCCTGCCATCAGCCCCAGGATCAACAGGACGACGAGCACCTCCGTCAGGGTGAAGGCGGGGTCCCGCCTCATGAGCGAGGAGCGGTACCAAGGGCATTTCGGACGATCGGGACGGCTCAGGGGACTTACCTCCCGGAGGCGGACAGCCCCAGCTCGAAGACCCTGAGGTTCGCCTCCAGGTGCTTGGGCGGAGCCAGCTCCTCGAGCGCCTTCACGACGAGGTCCCGTTCCAGTCCGGGGATGCCCATGCCGCTGGCGGCGCCGAGAATGAGGACGTTCAGGAAGAGATAGTTGCCCTTCATGTGCGCGTCCAGGATATCGTAGCCCGCGAAGCGGCAGACGTCGATCCCTCGGGACGAGAGATAGCCCGCGAGCCGCTCGTTTCGGAAGGCCGCATCGTCGTGAACGTTGACGACGAAGGTCCCCCCCTCCCTGAGATAGGGGAGGTTTCGGATGCCCTCCGACTGATCGAAGGCCATCAGGACGTCGGCCTGTCCCATACGGACCAGCGAGCTGCGGTAGCCGCCGATCTTGAAGTGGCTGATGACCGATCCGCCGCGCTGAGCCATGCCGTGGACCTCGCTGCCGATCATAGGAAGCCCCTTGCCGATCGCCACCCGACCCAGGACCCTGCTCGTGAAAAGGATGCCCTGGCCGCCTATCCCGACGATGACGTACTGCATATCCTTGTCCTGACGCATTTCAGTTCGCCTCCCTCTTCCCGATGGCCCCGTGCGGACAGACCGGCTCACACGTCCCGCAGGAGATGCAGTAGAGCGGGTCGATCGAGACCTTTTTTGCGCGCTCGTCGAAATGCAGCCCCGGACAGCCGAAGTAGTCGATGCAGTAGCGGCACCCTACGCATTTTTCGTGGTCGACGGTCATGGGGATGACCGGCTGTGGGCGCCGCAGCAGCATGCAGGGATGCCTGAAAATCAGGACCGCCGGGGTCCTCTGCGCCTCCGCGTGCTGCCACGCGCGCTTGACCGCATCGACCCCCGCGGCGTGGTCGTAGGCGGGCACGGTCTCGACGAAGGCGACGCCGCATCCGCGGACCAGCTGCTCGAGGTTGACGGCAACGCCGGAGTCGTCCTTTCTGGGCTTATCCCCCAGGCCAGGGTGCGACTGCCCCCCGGTCATGGCGGTGGAGCTGTTGTCCAGGATGCAGAGGACGAACGCATGGCGGTTGTACACGGCGCTGAGGAGGCCGGGCACGCCCATGTGGAAGAAGGTGGAGTCCCCGATGGTCGCGACGACGGGCCGGGATTGGCCCGTGACCTCGTGGGCCAGGAAAAACCCCGACGACACCGTGACGGCGGCGCCCATGCAGACGCTGGTGTCGATACCCTTCTGGTTGATGCCCAACGTGTAGCAGCCGATATCCGACGGGTTGATGGCGTTGGGAAGCGCCCGGCGGATGGAGAAGAAACTGCTGCGGTGCGGGCACCCGGCGCAGAGCTGAGGCTTGCGCGGGACAAGGTGCAGGTCCTCGATGACGGGGGCGAAATCCGGAAGGACGTCCGCCTTCGGGGGCTCCTCCCCCAGGACCTCCGTCAGGATCGAGGCGATGACCTCGGGCAGGAGCTCCCCCGCGCCCGGGACCGTTCCGTCGCAGCGTCCCCGGACGTTCGTCCGATCCGTGAGCTGCATCTCGATGACGGGGTAACTCTCCTCGAGGACCAGCACGCACTCGTGCCGCGCGGCGAACGCGTCCGCCATCGTCCCCGGCAGAGGGAACGGCGTGCCGATCTTGAGGATGTCGACGTCCTCCCGGCCCCATTCCTTCAGCACGTCGCACAGCGACGCGAAGGCGATCCCCGAGGCGATGACGCCCAGCCTCGCCGGCTTCGAGGCGGGAAGCTCGTAGTTGTAGCGGCCCCAATCCGTCTCGAACTCCCCGCGGATTTTCTCCAGTCGTGCGTTGTGCTTGGGATGGGAGATGCGCACGAGAGCGGGCAGCGGGCACCAGCGCGCGGGGTTGCGGTCGAACTTGACGGGCAGCCCGCCGGCCCGGGCGGAGGGCTGCGCAACCGCCTGGCGCGAGTGGGAGATGCGCGTCGTCGGACGCAGGACGGTCACGACGCCGTGCCGTTCGGACAGCGCGTAGGCGTCGGCGACCATGGCCGCGGCCTCCGCGGCGTCAGCGGGGTCGAGGCAGGGGACCTTGGCGAACATCGCGAAAAAACGGCTGTCCTGCTCGTTCTGAGAGCTGTGGGGACCGGGGTCGTCGGCGGCGATGAGAAGCATGCCGCCCTCGAGTTCGTAAAGGGCCGTCGTCATGAAGGGGTCGGCGGCGACGTTCAGCCCCACGTGCTTCATGACGCAGCAGGCACGGGCCCCGGCGAAGGCGGCGGAGACGGCCATCTCGTAGGCAACCTTCTCGTTTGCGCCCCACTCCACGGCAAGCTCCGCGTCCTGTGCGTCCGCGAAGCGGGCCACGGCCGGAAGGATCTCCGAGGACGGCGTCCCCGGATAGGCGGTTGCGACCTGACAACCCGCAGCGACGACCGCCCCCGCGATCGCCTCGTTGCCCAGAAGCAGTTCCTTCTTCTCCATCGTTCAACACCCCTCAAAAATGTTGATGTGGACTCAGGAATATAGTATAACGCAAGGGCTCCGCTTTATGAAAATCGGGACCGCCGGCCAGGCCGATGGTCCCGATTTTTATGGTGCGGCGCGATGTAACCCGGAGGTTTTGCCCCTTATGGAACGATGCCGCAGCCGGTGTCCCCTCCGTCCTCGATCTTTATCGGAGCTTGGAGGCGATGAGCTCCCCGAGGCGCTTCATGCCAATGTCGATCTTCTCGGGCGTTACGTTGCCAAAACTGATCCGCATACAATTCTTCCCCCTGCCGGTATTGCCGGCAAAGAAGCCCTCTCCTGCGACATAGGCCACGCCGTGCTCGTTTGCTTCCTTTAAAAGCGCCGTCGTGTCGATGCCGTCGGGGAGCTCCACCCAGCTGAACAGGCCGCCGTCGGGGAATACCCATTTGGCGCCTTTGGGCATGTATTTCTCGAGCGCCGCCATCATGGCGTCCCTGCGCTCCTTGTGGAGGGCGCGAAGGTTCCTCAGATGCTCGTCGAAGTAGCCTCTGGCGAAAAATTCCGCGCACAGGATCTGAGGGATCATGGCCGTGTGGGAGTTGGTCGCGATTTTGGCGTCGGTCAGATGATCAATGATTTTTCGGTCCGCGTAGACATAGCCAAGACGGCAGCCGGGGGAGAATATCTTGGAGAAGCTGTGGGCCATCACCGTATGTCCGGTTTTGTCATACGCCTTGATGGGCTCCAGTTCCTCTCCGCCGTAGCGAAGGTCTCGATAGGGATCGTCCTCCAGGATGATGACGTCGTACTTGCTGCCCAGCTCCGCCAGCTTCTTCCTCCGCTCCTCCGGCAGGGTCCTGCCGGTCGGGTTCTGGAAGGTGGGGATCACATAGACCATCTTCGGGTGATATTGCCGGATTTTCTCCTCGACGTCCTCCAGGATGAGTCCCTGATCGTCCATCTCGCAGCCGATGCATTTAGCCTCGAACATCTCGAAGATCTCCACGCACTGCACAAAGGAGGGGGCCTCGCAGAGAATGACGTCGCCAGGGTTTATAAAGACCTGGCATATCAGGTTCATGGTCTCGATTCCGCCGTTGACGACAAGAATATCGTCGGGATCGGCAGCAATCCCTTCAGGAGCCAACAATTTCCCGGCGATGATCTCCCGCAGCTGCTTCACGCCCGGAACCGGACCATACTGCAGGGCCTCCGCGCCGCGTTTTTCACGGAGCAGCACCTCGCTTGCGATCCTCTGGATCGTCTCCACCGGCAAAGCGTCCGTTGCAGGCGCACCGCCGCCGAAGGAGATGACCTCGGGGTTGCTCATCGCGCCGAAGAGGGCACGCATCACCCCCGCGGTTCTTTCCATGTACTCCAGTCTTTTTGCGAACTCAGGCATAGATGACATCTCCCTTCCTTGTTTATCTTAATATCATGATATCATGATCCGTCCGACAGCCTGCAGATCGGGAGTCTTCTTTCCTGTATTTCTCTATCGGGAGCTTTCGGGGGCGTCGGCGCCGTGCCGCCTTCCGGCCAGCTCCGTCAGGTAGGCCTCGTCGGCCAGGTAGGGCAGGGTGATGTGCTCGCCCGTGCGCTTTTCGTTGAAGGCCGCGGCCGTCGCGAGGGCGTTCTCGTTGCGGGCCCAGGCCCTTCTCGCCACGCCGCCCATGACGTCCCAGCTCATGGCGCTCCGGATGATTTCGTCCACCCGGAACGAGCCGTCCAGCACCAGGCCGAACCCGCCGTTGACCGCCCGTCCGATTCCCACGCCGCCGCCGTTGTGCAGCGCCACCAGGCTCATGCCGCGCGCCGCGTTGCCCGCGAAGCACTGCGTGGCCATGTCCGCCATGATGTTGCTGCCGTCCTTGACGTTGGACGTCTCGCGGTAGGGCGAGTCCGTCCCGGACACGTCGTGGTGGTCGCGGCCCAGCATCACCGGCCCGATCTCCCCGTTGCGCACCATCTCGTTGAACTTCAGCGCGATGCGCACGCGGCCCTCCGCGTCCTG
>NZ_CAUUWA010000110.1 GCF_963548695.1 uncultured Fretibacterium sp. | reverse complement strand
ATTTTCATGAGGGACTGGCCGCCGTCAAGTCGAACGACGCGTGGGGCTACATCGATAACCTCGGCCGCGTCGTCGTCCCCTTCGTCCATCGTATCCCGGAGGCAGGGGATTTTTCGGAGGGTCTGGCCTTTGTTGGGGACCGCTTCATCGACACGGACGGCAGGGTCGCCTTGGGGGGAAAGACCTTCGAGGATGCTAAACCCTTCTCCCAGGGGCTGGCCGCCGTGCAGAGCGGAGGACGGTGGGGCTACATCGATCTGACGGGCAAGTTCGTCATCGCCCCCTCCTATGAGGCGGCGGGCTCCTTCTCCCAGGGGCTGGCGCCGGTGCGGACGGGCGGACTCTGGGGCTATATCGACGCGGGCGGGCGCTTGAAGATCCCCGCGCAGTTCCTCGGGGGCGCCCCCTTCAGCGAGGGGCGCGCCGCGGTGGAGACCCGGGGCCTGTACGGCTACATCGACCTCTCGGGGAGGGATCTCGTCAAGGCCTCCTTCGACGAGGCGGGGCCCTTCGGGAATGGACTGGCCCCCGTAAAGGACTCCTCGAACTACCGGGCTTGGGGCTACACCGACGCGCAGGGCAAAATCGTCATCCCCCACCGCTACAACGCCGCGCGCACCTTCCGCGAGGGTCTTGCCCCCGTCGCGACCGACTCCCGGTGGGGCTACATCGACGTGCTGGGGCGAATGGTCCTGGACGCCCTGTACGACGAGGCCCGCCCGTTCCACGAGGGGCTGGCCGCCGTACGGCAGGAGGACAGATGGGGGTACATCCGCGTGCGGTAGCCGGGCGAAAGAGCCTGACGAAAAGCTTGACGGAGGAGGACACCTCGATATAATTTACTAATGTATAATTTAGTAAATCGTAAATAAGCAGGGTGTGTCGTCATGTTCGTCGGCAGAAAATCGGAGTTGAAAACGCTGGAGGCGCTTTACGCGAGCGGACGCTTCGAATGCGTCGTCATCTACGGGCGCAGGAGGGTGGGGAAGACCTCTCTGATTCACGAATTCATCAAAGGCAAGGACAGCATTTTCTACACCGGGCTGGAGACCGACAGCAACGAAAATCTGGAACACATGAGCAGGAGCATCATAAAACCGCCCTTCGGCGAGGGGGCTGCACCGGTTTTTCCAGATTTCCGGGAGGCCTTGGACGCGGTTCACGAACGCTCCCTCGAACAGCGGCTGATATTCGTCATCGATGAATATCCCTATCTCGCCGCGTCGTACCGGGGCTTTTCATCGCTCCTGCAAACCGAGATCGATCACAAATTCAAGGACGGCAAGCTCTTTCTGATCCTCTGCGGTTCCTCGATGTCCTTTATGGAGACGCAGGTACTGGGCTACAAAAGCCCGCTGTACGGCAGGCGGACGGCACAGATGCGAATCCGGCCCTTCGGATTTTTCGAGACCCGTTCCTTTTACAAGGGATTTTCTTTCGAGGATTTAGCCGGCATTTACGGCATCACCGGCGGCGTCCCCCAATACCTCGCGCTGATGGACGACTCGTTGAGCCTCGCGGACAATATCAAGAGGAACTTTCTGGATCCGTCCGCATATCTTTTCGAGGAACCGGGGAACCTTCTGAAACAGGAGGTCCGCGAACCGGCCGGCTACAACGCGATTCTGCGTGCCATCGCCACGGGCAGCTCGAAAAACGCAGAAATAGCGTCGAAGGTCTCCATGGAGAGCAGCGCATGCAGCGCCTACCTCAGAAATCTGATCTCCCTCGACATCCTGAAAAAGGAGACGCCGGTCACGGAAAAAACCTCGAGAAGGACCCTTTATTCCATCTCGGACAGCATGTTCCGTTTTTGGTACCGATTCATCCCCAATCAGATGATGCTGATCCAGAACGGGCTTGCGGAAAGAGCTTATGAACGAATCGAAAGGGAGTTCTCCGCATTCATGGGCTGGGTGTTCGAGGACATCTGCAAAGAATACCTGTGGCGGAGAAACGCGGCGGGCTCTCTGTGCGTCCGCTTTACCGAAATCGGGCGCTGGTGGGGAAACGACCCCATCAAACGGAGCGAAGCGGAGATCGATATCGTGGCCCCGGACGGGGAGAATGCCATCTTTGGAGAATGCAAGTGGACAAATGATCCCATATCCCTCGCTGAGCTGGAACGGCTGGACGAGAGAAGCCGATTGCTGCGTTTCAAAAACAGGCATCTGTTCCTCTTCGCCAAACGCGGCTTCTCCCGGGGCTGTCGAGAGCGGGCTGGGGAAATGGGGAATGTCACGCTGGTCCCCTTTACGGAGCTCTTCTCTCAGGAGGCTGCTCCTTCCGAATCATGACGCCCTCCGCGACAGTCCACCGGCCGGGGCCTTTCCGTCAGGGGCTGTTTCCCTCCAATTCGACCGCGAACGCCGCCTCCAGCACTCCGCCGCCGACCGAGAGCGCCTTATCCGATATGGAAAAACAATGGTGCCAGACCGATCGGGGGTCGATGTCACCAATCTTCATCCCCTCCTTCACGGGCACTGTCGGATGGATCAGGCCGCGCAGCACCCCCCCGAGCCTCGCGACGACCGGCCTGCCGTCCACGATCCCCAGGACCTGTCCGGCCTCGACGAGGTCGCCGATTTGGGATCGGGGCTCCAGGAAGCCGTTGCCCGGGGACCGGACCAGGCGGTCCGTCGTCGCCCCACCTATTTCGCCCGGAACTCCCGTATCCGGGGCCGCCTCCCCATTCAGGATCACCCGGCCCAGGTCGTGCCCCCTCAGGGTCTCTACCACCGCATGGACGTCCCGCGGGGCACGGAACCCCGGCCCCAGCCCGACGACGCGAGGCGCCATGTCACGCCGCGTTCCGCAGTTGCGTTTCGCGATGATGGCGTCGACCAGCAGATCGGGCACGAGTCCACTCAGGCAATCGCACTGCGGGTCCACCAGCACCCCCACCGTCCCGTCGCCTGGAAGCTCACGAAACGACTCGATGCGGCGCGCCTTCATGCCATCGACGACGTGGCTGCCGTCGAATATCGCCTGAGCCACGGAGACCGGCCGGCGAATAACCATGGGCCGGGCCGTCTCCAGGACCAGCAGCCTGAAGCCCGTCCGCCACAGCCTGTAGATCACCCCGGTGGCCAGGTCGCCCCCGCCGCGAACTATCGCCAAGGGCATCGCACCCACCCCCCTTCGCATCGCATGCACGCCGGCCCCCAAACGGAGACCATGAGAACGTGCCGTAAACCCCCGCCGCAGGACGAGTACAAATGCAGCGATCTCCAGTAAAATAGATTATACATCGGGAGTGACGCCGTTGGGAACGCCGCGTTTTTCCGAGAAAAATACCTTCCCCTTTGCACCAGTCGCTCTATAATGTACAATGCAGCTGGGAATTGAACGTCTTCGACAACGAGGAGGATACGCGACACATGGACTGGGTAAAGGCTTCGGCTACAACCGTCGTCTGCGAGGAAAAGGGCACGACTTTGCGGGATGTCGTCCAGGGGATCATGGACGGGGCGGAGACCCCGGAGGACATCATGGAGATGCTGGACCTCACGAGCACGGACAAGGGCGCGGACCAGATTCCGGAGATACTGGATATCTTCGTCCCTGTGGTCAACGCATGGAGGAGCGGCGGCTGCGGAGGCGGCTGTTCGGGCTGCAGCGGAGGGTGCTGCGGTGAATAAAGGCGGGTGTGTTTCTCGGCGGAGGGCATCTTCGCCCCCATCGGAGACAAGTCGACGGGGGAACGGTACGAAAACGAGGAGGGGTATCTGATGGAACGAACGGGAGTTATCACGATGATGGGCAACGCGCTGACCCTTGTGGGGCCTGCGCTGAAGGCGGGGGACAAGGCGCCCGACTTTACGGTACTGGACGAGTCGCTCGCCCCCAAGACACTCGAGGACTTCAAGGGCAAGATCAAGGTCATATCCGTGACGCCCTCGCTGGATACCCCGGTCTGCGATCTCCAGCTTCATTGGTTCAACGAGGACGCGGCCAAACAGCCGGAGAAGGTTGTCGTCATCAACCTCAGCATGGACCTGCCCTTCGCGGTCAAGCGATTCTGCGCCACAGCGGGGATCGAGAACGTCATGGCGCTCTCCGACCACCGGGACGCCTCCTTCGGGACGGCCTACGGCGTGCTGATCAAGGAGCTTCGCCTCCTGGCACGCTCCATCTTCATCATCGACAAGGACGACGTGATCCGCTACGTCCGAATTGTCCCCGAACAGACGAACGAGCCGGACTACGAGGACGCGATCAAGGCCCTGAACTCCCTGCTTTAGGGAAGCGCTGATTAAATCAAAAACGCATATTTTGCCAAAGGGGAATATGTGCAAAACATCTATAGGTAAAAATCTCCAGCGCTTCCCTAAAAATTAACATGGGGGCTTTGCCCCCTGATGAAGCCCCTAAGCGACCGACACGGCTCGTACCTCGCCGGTCGTCTGCTTAAAGCCCCCACGCCGCTATCCTGAGACTGATCGGCCCGCAAGCGAAGCGAGCGGATGGCCGGAAGGCTTCCCTCTGGGGATAGCGGCGGCCCCGGCAAGTCTCTTCCTCAAAACAGGCAAGCTGGGGTACCACCGGGGGGCTTCATGGATTAAATCAGCGTTTCCTTAGGAATTCAGGAACGATCCTTCAGCGCCGCGGCGAGGAGGCCTCGAGGCGGGTCCCTGTGGGGCCCGCCTCGTTCGTTCAAGACAAGTTAAACGATCGACTTGCAGCGGATGTAATTGACGCCGCTCCCCCGGGAGGAGCGCAGCGTCCCCTCCACAACCACGGGGTCCCCGGCCTGTTTTCCGCCCAGGATCGCCCTCAATGCGTCGTCATAGACCCGCACCACCAGAAAATCTCGGCGCGGGGAACCGTCCGGGTCCTGATTGTCCTGACGAACCGCGAACTGTACATACTTCCCCGTCCCGGTCTCCCCCTCCGTCCGTCCTTTGAGGAGGTGCACCTGCCCTGAGACCCGCACGCTGTTCTCCCAATTCAAAGGAAACACCCTCTTTCCGTCATTTCATCTTTCAGTCATTTCATCGCCGGGACGGCCAAGCCATCCAGATTCAAGATTCACGTATTCAAAAATCCAAAAAACACCAACGCGCTCGATTCAATCCCCTCGAGACAGCGTAAAAAGAAAGGCGCCCTCCCGCAAGGGCGTCCCGTCACTGGCCGAGGACCTCCAGCCGCTCTGCGGAAAGATACATGTCGCCGCTCCCACGCGAGGCGCGCA
>NZ_CAUUWA010000109.1 GCF_963548695.1 uncultured Fretibacterium sp. | reverse complement strand
CAGCCTCTTTGGGGTTGTGATTTCCGCCTTTTCGTGTAAATTAAGAAGGCGTTCGCCGGGCTGTTGCGGCAGGATGAGCTTCTGGTTTTCCGGATAATCCGGAATTTGACGGTCGAGCCCGCTGCGATCCGGTTCCATGTCCTTTTGTGCTGCGTCGGTGCGGGGGCTGGGGAATACTTTCGCCGTCCTGGAGGAAAGAACGATGCGTTGGATTATTTTGGCGTTATCCTTGGGAACGTTTATTTTGTCGATGATTCACAGCGTGTTCATGCTCTTCGGCCTCTTTCCGGCGAGCTCCGGCGCCATGCCGCCATGGCTGGCCGGGGCCCTGACGATCGCCTCCGCCGTCTTTGCCATGATCGGCGGGATCGTTGCCTTCAACCGCAACAGGATGGGCAGCGTCTATTTAATGCTGGCCGCCCTGCTCTGCATCGTCTCCCCCTCAGAGTTCTGGATCTATGGGAGCCTGTACCTGATCGCTACGGCCCTCTGCTTTTTCCTTCCGCGCCGCTCCGATTTTCCGGACGATGAGGACGATTATGAGGAGGACGAGTTCGACGACCCCGATGAGGAGCTGATTGAACCCCGTGAACTGCGGCGGAGACGTCGGGAGCAGCAGGCGCGGGTCACCTCTGCCCTGCGGGAGAGGGAGAGGACGGTCTCCCTCTCCACGATGCCGGATGAGCTGCCCAAGGTGCGGAGGAGGACCTCCAAGACCTGCCCCACCTGCGGCGCCAACGTCGCGATCGACCATCGCTATTGTCCGACCTGCGGGTCCCCCCTGCATATCCCGGTCGATTCGGGCTCGGAGGGGCCCGTGGTCTCCGAGTCGCCGAAACCTGCGGCGATCCCTCACCCCGAGGAGCGGGGGCACGAGCCCGTCCCGGGCCGCGGCATTCCCGCTGTTCCCCCCTCCGATGCGGCGGAGGAAGGAGTTTCCCTGGGCCCTGTGGAGTCCGTGGAACGGGTGGAAGACCTGCTTTATCCGCCTGAGACGGAGGATTTTCAGGATTTTCAGGTGACGGCGCCGCACAAGGTGTTCGTCAAGCCCATGAAGGAGAATGCGGCCGTCCCGACGCGTCCGCTGAATATCGATCCTGACGCCTCCTATCAGGAGTTCTCTCAATACGCACGGCGGAGGAAGCGGCGGACCCGTTCCCTGGGACGCCGAATCGCGGGGATCCTGATCCTGCTGGGAGTGATCGGGGGGACGACGTGGTTCCTCCTGGGGCTGCGGAAGCTTCCGGAGAACCAGCTTCCCGTGCGTCCGGAACCTGCCCCGGAGCAGCCGGCCCCGCCTTTGCCCTCGCCCGAGGTGAAGAGCGTCGATTTTGCCCAGCCCGTCGGACGGTCCGAAGAGCTGCCGTCCCTGATGGTTCGGGATAAGCCCGAGCTCGGCAGAGTGATGGGGTCGAACGTGAACCTGAGGGAGGACCACTCCACCGCCTCGAAATCCGTCGTGCGCCTGCAGACGAACGCCCAGGCCGAGATCCTGGACACCTGGGAGGGCGTCTCCGGAACGCTCTCGGGCGTCTGGTATCGAGTCCGTACCGGAGACAGCAAGGAGGGTTGGATCTATGGGCGGTATTTCCTGCCCGTGGGGGAGGCGCTGCCCAAGGGGTATACGGACGTGCTGCTGAGATCCTTCGGGGCCAACAGGGCGGAGCTGGCTGCGGCCCTGGGACAGCCGGCCCGGAGCAAGGCGTCCTCCTTAGGCTGGCAGGGCCTGACGGTCACCCTGAGCGGCGATGCGGTTACCCGGCTTCAGCTCACCTCCTCCGGCCGCGAGCTGAAAAACGGGGTGAGGGTTGGGATGACGCAGAAGGAGCTCGTCTCGAGCGTGGGGTACCCGTACCAATTGGCCTCCGGCCAGTGGCGCTATGCCGAGCCGGACGGCAGGGGAATGAGCGTCCAGTTCGGGAAGGACGGGGCGGTAAAGAGCGTTACGGTAGGCAAGCCGTAGCCCTCCAAGTGATTTGGACGGATGACAAGGGGCCTTCGCCGACCGTGGCGGGGCCTCTTGCTGCCGAAAACGGCGTGAGGGAGTGCGTGAGGATGGAGGGATGAAGGAAGATGGAGGGATGAGGATGGGCAGGCCGCCTTATACAATCACGGAAAAAGCAGCCGACTACCTGGCGAAGATCGTTGAGACCGTGACCCGTCTTGAATTTGGCACTGGCTTCACGCGCGATATTAAGCTGCACCGCGAAAATCGCTTGAGGACCATCCATTCCTCCCTTGCCATAGAGGGCAATTCCCTCACGCTGGGAGAGGTGACCGCCGTCATCAAGGGCAGGGTGGTCGCGGGCGGGCAGGCGGAGGTCAAAGAGGTCAAAAACGCCTACGAGGCTTATGACAGGATTATGACCTTCGACCCCTATGAGATTGCCGACTTCCTGAGTGCCCACAGGCTGATGGCTCAGGGCCTGGTGAAGGAAGCGGGCCGCTTCCGAAGCGGCGATGTCGGCGTGTTCGATGGAGGCGCGGTGGTGCATGTCGGGGCAAGGCCGCAGTTCGTGCCCAAATTGATGTCGGACTTATTCGCCTGGGCGAAGGGCTCGGACCTGCATCCCGTGCTGAAGAGCGCGATTCTGCATTACGAGATAGAGATCATCCATCCTTTTGCCGACGGCAACGGACGTATGGGGCGGCTCTGGCAGACGCTCCTGCTGGCCAAATGGAACTCCATCCTTGCCTGGATACCGATGGAGTCGGTGCTTTACGAGAATCGTCTCCAGTATTACAAGGCGATTGAGGACTCCCGTCGTGCCAACGATTCCGGCGTGTTCATCGAATTTACGCTTTCGGCCCTGTATGAAATTTTGAAGGAGACGAGCTCCAACTTGCTCGCTTCTGATCAAGATAACGAGCAAGAGAATGAGCAAGATAGCGAGCAAGTTGGGTACGAAGAGAAAATCCTGGCATTTTGCGTCGAGCCGAGGACGCGCGAGGAGATCCAGGCTTTTGTGGGCATTGCCCGCCGTGAGCGCTTCAGGGCAAAAATACTGAGACCGCTGCTTGACTCCGGAAGGCTTAGAATGACGATCCCCGATAAACCCAACAGCCGAAACCAGCGGTACGTCAGGGCTTGATGGCGAGGACAAAGCACATTCCGTCACAGTCCGGAGAAAGCGCCGGCCTGCCTGTCTTCTTTCTTTCTACTCCTCTCTCTACCTCTACCTTCTCTCCAGCCTCTCTCACGGAGGACCTGCATACCTCTGTACAAAGTTCGTCCTGGTCAACGCTTCCCCTGAGGCCCGTCCCAGAAGGGGAAATAGAGGCGCAGGTGCGTCACGTCCCTCAGGGCCCCGTCCTGCCGTCCGGAGACGGCGGGCAGGTGTTCCCACGGGCCGCCGCTTCGGCGGCAGAGGACCAGAGGGCGGCGGCCATAGGTGCTCCAGAGGTCGGCCAAACGCTCGTCCCCCTGCGTTCCGGGGACGAGCGTCCCCTTGAACAGGGGGGCGGTCCCCTCCAGCATCGGTCGGCCGGGCAGCGGGGCCAGGATCATCCACTGGGTCAGCTTCCATGCGTTCGCCATCTCCCTCGACGTCAGGGCGTGGACGAGCGGCATAATCTGGATGCCGCCCACCGACCCGCGCGGGGAGGTCGCGATGTCGATGACCCCCGTATGTGAAGCGCGAACTCGCCCGACCCTCTGGAACTCGGTCCCGCCGAAGCGCCCCACTCCACCGACGGGACGGACGACGCGGGCCGCTATGCGGGGTCCGTCCTTCGTCCACGCGATCACGCGCCCGCCGGGTCGGTTCTCGATGTCCGCCATCCAGGTCCCGGGGCGGTCTGGCAGAGAGGTTTCGATCACCAGGGTCTCCCCCTCCCGCGGCGCCCCATCCAGGGTGCGCCGCGTCCCGTCCGGGGCCTCGATCTGGACGGGGGACCCCGTGACGGGGGCGAAGCCTCCGAAGAACCCGGTCCCCGCGGGAAAGTCGAGTGCGAAGAACGCGCCGGCCGCCGCCGCCGGCGCGACCGTCATCGCGGGGACGACGCTGAGGATGCGGCCGCGGCCCTTCTCGACGTCCACCAGCATATGCACGGCGTTTACGGCCGAGGCACAGACCGTGCCCGGCGTTCCCCACTTGCTGGCCGTGTAGGCCGGCCAGTTCGTCTTGACGGGCAGCCTGCGAACCGTCCCGAGGGGGACCGTCGAGCCGTCCGGCATGACGACGCAGGCGCTCTCGCCGACGCGGCAGGGGATGCGCAACTCCAAAACGTCCCTTTCGGCGAAGGCCGATAGGGGCGCCGACAGGGCGCACAGGAACGTGAGGAAAACGAAGAGGCACCCTTTCTTTATAGTTTCCCGGGGCATTATAAAAGACCTCCTTGTTGTGTAATCTCAGGGCAGGGGGGCCCACCAGACGGCCCAGACGTTGCAGAGCGCGTGGTAGACGATGGCGGGTAGCACGGAGCCGTTGCGGTGGCGCAGCACCCCCATGACGAGACCGGGAAAAAAGGTCGCCAGTCTCAGCCAGGCCGGCAGCGCCACGAGGTGGGACAGGGCGAAGAGCAGCGTCGTCAGGGGAATTCCGCGCCATGGCCCCCACCGGCGCACGGCGAGGGTCTGGAGCCAGCCCCGGAAGAAGGTCTCCTCGATGAATGCCGCGGCCACGCCGCCCCCCAGCAGGTTCAGCGCTCCGAGAAGGGAGGGGTGTCGGGGTCCGGGTCCGCCCCAAGCCTGTGGCCAGTTCAGGGAGACCAAGGTCAGGGGCGCCAGGGTCAGGACGAGGGCCAAGAGGGTGTCCCGCCACGCGCCCGGCCCCATGAACCAGACCAGGCCCCAGTCCTCCTCGCGCTCCCCCCTCCTGCGGCACCACCAATAGGGGAGGTAGAGCATGAGGGACCCGATGGCCAGCCCGGCCAAAGCGGTGAAGAAAGCGGTGAAGATGGATGCGTTCAACGAGCCAGCCTCCGCCGGTATGCCCCTAAAGGGCCTTGGAGAGCCCCTCGAAGAGCTTCCAGGCATCGTTGATGAAGAGGATGACGTCGATGCGATGGACATAGAGGGCCCGGGACGCCTTCCAGAGCAGATAAATGACCGGGGTCGCTACGATGACGGCTCCCGTCTTGTAGAGGACCTTGGCGGGAATGGAGCCGAAACGCTCGAAGAGCACGTCGACCAGCCAGCCTGCGGTCATGAGGGCGAACCCTAGGATCCAGAGCGACAGCCCCAGAACTGCCCGTGTATCGATCAGACGCATGGTCCATCCTCCCGTCC
>NZ_CAUUWA010000108.1 GCF_963548695.1 uncultured Fretibacterium sp. | reverse complement strand
TTTGCGCTGCCGTCGATCGCGGGGATGCTGGCCGGTTCCCTGTACAACATCGTGGACCGCATGTTCGTCGGACGGGTCGTGGGGCCCGAGGGGCTTGCCGCCATCAGCGTCTGCTTTCCCTTCATGCTGCTCCTCATCTCCCTGTGCTTTTTGTTCGGGATCGGGGCTCTGCCCCTGATCTCCCGCGCGCTGGGCGAGCGGGACCCGGAGCGGGCGGAACTCGTGCTGGGGAACGTCGTCTCGTCCGTCCTCATCCTCAGCGTCGTCCTGATGGCCCTCGGCATGCTGGAGACCGATTCTCTGCTCCGCTTGAGCGGGGCGGACGAGAAACTGCTCCCCCTGGCCCGGGAGTACATGCGGATCATCCTCATGGGGGTCCCTGCCGCGATGCTCTCGTTTGCGATGAACTTCTGCGTGCAGGCCGAGGGACAGCCGCTCTTCGCCATGGGGACGCAGATCGTCGGGGCCGTCTCCAATACCATCCTGGACGCCCTCTTCATCTGGGGATGGGGGTGGGGCATCGCCGGGGCCGCGTGGGGGACCATCCTCTCCCAGATGCTGAGCGTGCTCTGGGTCTCCTCGTTTTATTGGCGGCGCAGGGGGTGTCTGCGTGTCCGTGCGTCCTGCTGCGTTCCGCGCTTCGACATCCTAAAGCGTATCCTCGCCCTGGGGTTCCCACCCTGCCTGACCGAGGTCTCCTTCTCGGTGTTCTTCATCCTCTTCAACCGCTCCATGAACACCTACGGCGGCCCCATCGCCGTCTCGGCGCTCGGGGCGTTTCTGGGCTGGGACTCGCTGTTGTTTCTGCCGGTCATTGGGGTCGGGGAGGCCGTCCAGGCCATCTTCGGCTACAACTGGGGGGCGCGGCTCCCGGGGCGTGTGCTGGAGGCCCTGAAATGGGCCTTGATCCTCGCGACCGGCTATTTTGTCGGGAGCGTCCTGGTGGTTCGCCTCTTCGTGCACGAAATGCTGCTGTTCTTCACAGCGGATCCCGGCCTCCTGGCCCTGGCCTCCGAGGGGATGGGCATCGCCTATGCCGGGTCCGTGTTCTCGGGAATCGCCCTGATCGCAAACAGCTTCTTCCAGGGACTGGGACGGGCCAGGCTGTCGCTCCTGCTCACGCTATCGCGCCAATTCCTGATGCTGATCCCCGCAATCTTCATTCTGCCGAGGTTCTGGGGAGTGAAGGGGGTTTGGGCCTGCTTCCCCGCTCTGGATATGGGCGGGGGGGTCCTGGCATTTTTTCTGTTGCTGCGATACTATAAAAAACTGGGGCTCGACCGCTGCGACGGCAGGGGGACGGAGCCTGGCAAATCGGATCGGGAGCGGGACCTCGCTCCCGGGGAGGTCGCGGAGAGATGAAAAATTTTACGTGGTGGAACCCGACGATCGTGCTCTTCGGCCGGGGGGCGGTCATCCAGCTTACGGACCAGCTGGAGGCCGCCGGGATCAAGAGCGTTCTTATGCTCTACGGGGGCAAGGCGATCTTCAAGAACGGCGTCTATGCTCAGGTGGCCGAGGCCCTGACGAAGAAGGGCATTGCCTTTCCCGAGCTGGGCGGCGTGAGGCCGAATCCGAGGATCGACAAGGTCCGGGAGGCTGTGGCGCGCATCAAGGCGTCCCCGGTGGGCGCGATCGTGCCGGTCGGCGGGGGCAGCGTCTTCGACTCCGCCAAGGCCATTGCCGCCGGCGCCTGTTACGACGGGGATCCCTGGGACTTCTTCGAGGGCAGGGAGGTGGAGAGGGCCCTGCCGATCTTCGGAGTGCTGACGGCCTCGGCGACCTCCAGCGAGGTCAACGGCATCGCGGTCGTCTCGAACCCCGAGAAGGAGGCGAAGACCTCCATGAGCAGCCCTTTGCTCTACCCCCGCGTCTCGGCCATCGACCCTTCCTTCCAGTTCTCCCTGCCCGAGACCCAGACCGTCTATGGCGGCATCGACATCATGGCTCACGTCCTGGAGCGCGTTCTGGATGGCGACGAGGGGGTGGAGCTGGTGGACGAACAGGGATATGCCCTGCTCCGGAGCATGACCCGCCTGATCCCGGACCTGCTGGAGGAGCCCGAGGACTACGACGCGCGCGCGGAGTACGCCTGGGCCGGTTCTCTGGCGCACAACGGCGCGCTCTCCTGCGGACGCGCGACCCGCGGAGACTTCTCCTCCCACAAGCTGGGGCATTCGCTCAGCCTCCTGTTCGACGTCCCCCACGGGGCCTCCCTGTCCGTGATGATGCCGGCCTGGGCCCGCTACCTCTGCAAACGGCATCCGACGCCCTTTGCTCGTCTCGCGGAGGCCGTGTTCGACGTCTTCGACGGTTCGGAGGAGGAGCGGGCGGTCGAGGGGATCGACCTGCTGGAGGACTTTTTCCGTTCCGTAGGGGCCCCCACCACCCTTCGGGAGCTGAACGTCGAGGAGGCGGACATCGCGCAGCTGGCCGCCAATGCCTCCGCCCGCGGCAATTTCGGTGTCCTGAAGTCCCTCGATGCAAACGACGTCCTGGAGATCTACAAGTTGGCCTATTGAGCGCCGCAGGTCCGCGCAGCCTTTCGGATGCCGGGCTTATCGTAAAGTTATTCTCTACCTTATTAGGTTATTAGGAGGCTCTCGGAATCACGATGGAACTCTTTCACGGACTCTCCGCCCTGACCTGGCAGCAGGTCGTGATGGTCGGGGTGGGGCTCCTATTGATCTATCTCGCCACGGTCAAGGAATACGAGCCCTCTCTTCTGCTCCCCATGGGGTTCGGCACCCTGCTGGTGAACATCCCGCTCTCGTCCGCCCTGACGCACGTCGTGGGGAACGGCGTCGAGGTGGGGGCGATCAGCCGGCTCTTCGAGATGGGGATCCAGACGGAGCTGTTCCCGCTCCTGGTCTTCATCGCCGTTGGGGCCATGATCGACTTCACGCCCCTTTTCCAGACGCCGGTCACGATGATCTTCGGCCTGATGGCCCAGGCCGGGATCTTCCTGACCATGGGGCTGGCCTACGCCACGGGGTTCTTCGACCTCAGGGAGGCCGCGTCCATCGGCATCATCGGAGCCGCGGACGGCCCCACCTCCATCTACGTCGCCAACCGGTTCGCGCCGCAGCTTCTGGGGTCTATTTCCGTCGCGGCCTACTCCTACATGGCGCTGGTGCCCATCATTCAGTCGCCGGTGATCCGGCTGCTGACCACCGCGGCCGAGAGACGCATCGCCATGCCGTACCACGAAAAGCCGGTCTCCAAACGAAAGAAGGTCCTCTTTCCCATCCTGGTCACCCTGATCTCGGGGTTCCTCGTCCCGGCGTCGGCGGCCCTGATCGGCTTTTTGATGTTCGGGAATCTGCTGCGCGAGAGCGGCGTCGTGGACCGTCTGGCGAAGGGGGCTCAGAACGAGCTGGCGAATATTGTGACCATCCTCCTGGGGCTCGCCATCTCCACCAAGATGACGGGCGAGGATTTCCTGAGGCCGATGACCTTGGGCATCATGGGACTCGGTCTGGTGGCCTTCGTGTTGGACACCGCGGCGGGGGTCGTGACGGCGAAGGTCCTCAACCTCTTCCTGCGCCGGAAGATCAATCCCATGATCGGCGCGGCGGGCATATCCGCCTTCCCCATGTCCTCGCGGGTGATCCAGAAGATGGCCACGGCCGAGGACAAAAACAACTTCATCCTGATGCAGGCCGTCGGGGCCAACGTCTCAGGACAGATAGGCTCGGTCCTCGCCGGTGGGCTGCTGATGGCCGTCCTCGCGGGGCTGTAGGATACGCACGGGGTTACCCCCACAGGCCCAACAGAAAGGGCCTCCCGAACGGGAGGCCCTTTCTGTTGGGGGGCTCAGCTCCTTCGGTATTCGGCCCGACCCCGTCAGTCCGACATTCTGGCTTTTATCATTTTGATCTCCTCAAGGAGCATCTCGGTCGCCTGGGCGATCTTATCAGGTTCAAACCCCATTTGAAGCAGGTTCAGCGCGGTCTCAACCCGGCCTTCGGCGATACCCTCGGCCATGCCTTTGGCCGTCGCCTCGTCAAGGTGTGTCTCCTCTATCGCCTTCCGGTCCATCTCAGCCATCTGCGCTCGAAGCTGATAATAGCGGTATTCCGGCGTTCCCCAATAGCTCTGCTCCTCCGCGTTCACCTTCCGGAAAACCTTGTCCTGCGTCAACACTTCCTGCACCAGTCTCCCCCCAGTTCATCATTGACCATGTATCCGCACCAGACCCTGAGACGCTCCTATGATTCCTCCGAGGTTTTTACCCGATGTCCCCACCAGGGGGCTAGGGCTCCTCCGGGTATCTCTGCAGCGTGCTGTAGAGGGTCGCACGGGAGATCCCAAGCTCCCGCGCTATTGCCTTGGCTGTCATTCCAGCCTTCCGGAAGGCTCGAATTTTCTTTGCCGTCTCCGCGTGGGTCTTGGGCATTCGCCCGCAGTGTCGTCCGCGCGCCTTCGCCGCCGCCATGCCGGCCTTGACGCGCTCCCGGATATTTTCGCGCTCCACCTCGGCAAACGCCCCAAGGACCCCGACAAGGGCACGACCCAACGGTGTGGAGGTATCCACCCCCTCCGTGAGAGACCGGACGACCATCCCCTTCTCATGCAGACCGTAGATCGTCGTGACGAGGTCCAGAACGGACCGCCCGAGACGATCAAACTTCCAGATCACCAATTCGTCCCCACTTCGCAGCCGAGCGGCAAGCTGATCGAAAGCAGGCCGAGTCCGCGCACGACTGGATCCCGACACCGTATCCATATAGATCTGCTCCTCCGGCACCCCGGCTCGCACGAGAGCGTCCCGCTGAAGGTCGTCCCTCTGGTCCTCCGTACTGATCCTCATATATCCGTACACAGCCATCTTCGCACCTCTGTAACCTCACCTGTTGACCCTTCATACAATCTATCGTTTAGGAGGCGAAATGTCAAATAAGGTACACGTTGACGGGCGGGCCGGGGTCCCCGGTAGGGGACGCTTCATCTTATTTTGCACCGGGCACGGACGCCCGGGGAAGATGCAGAAGGGCAAGTCTCTGCTTGTGTCGGTAAGCGGCGTCTGAACGGCGGGTATGCCAGAAACCGTCTGGAGGTTATGGCTGGCCGTCTGCGCCTCGACAGTGCAAATTGTTGCACTGTCGAGATAGCGACCGGCACAGCGTCTGCGAACGTGCGTTCGCAGAGAGCTGGCCGTCTGCTACATGGAGGTATCATTACTATGGGTATGGTCGTTAACAACAATATTCCTGCACTTTTCAGCTTTAACGCGGTCACGAAGACGGGTAACGCGCTCCAGAAGTCCATCCAGAAGCTCTCCACGGGCCTTCGGATCAACAGCG
>NZ_CAUUWA010000107.1 GCF_963548695.1 uncultured Fretibacterium sp. | reverse complement strand
GGGCTCACAGACCAAGGATTCTGGGGAATACGGCCTGCCCCAGGGCGATGGCGATCCAGTTCCCGATGACGTAACCCCAGACCCCGACGAGCATCGCCGGGAGGACGAGGTCGTCCCAACCTTTGCTGATGGCCATTGCCGCGGCGGTTGTCGGGCCGCCTATCGTGGCGTTGGACGAGATCAGCAGCTCCTCCAGGTTGAAGCCGAACAGCTTGCCCACCAGCAGCGTCACCGCCATGTTGACCACGACCGCGAACGAGCAAAAGAGCAGGATGATGGGGCTCTGGAGCAGGATGGCCTTGATGGAGGCGGGGGCTCCAATTACCACCAGGAAGATGTAGATGAGAAAGGTCCCGATCTCCTGGGAGCCTCGGGCCTCCTCGAAGAACTTGGGGAACAGCGTGACGATGAGCACCGTCAGCGTTGTCACGACAAAATATTTGCTGCCAAAAATACCCCGCAGGGCGGTCGGCAGGGAGGGATGCGCTCCCATCCAGTCCGCCAGTTTGACGGAGACCGCCACCAGGATGAAGCCGGAGGCCACGACCTTTGCGATGTCGAGAAGCGAGATCTCCTTGCGTCCCCAGTAGCTTGCGGCGCGATTCTCGCCCTCCAGGACCCCCTCGTTGGCGGCCTTTTCATAGGGGTGCGCGTAGTGTTTTCGGAAGAACGCGATGTTGGGGATGGCCAGGAGCACGAAGAAGTAAAGCGCCATGTTCAGGTTGTCCGCGACGATGGAGGCGTTGATGACGTCCTGCGAGGCTTGGAACTGGGAGGACATGGCGACGAAATTGACCGTGCCGCCGATGTAGCTCCCCGTGATCATGGCGCCGACCTGAAGCGCCTCCGGCATCCAGCGCCCGAAGAAAAGCAGGCCCAGGACGGTACCTGCGACGGTTCCGATGGCCGCGATGTGGAACGCCAGGAACGTCCTGCCGCTCTCCAGCCAGATCTTGCGCAGGTTTGCCTTGAAGAGCATGATGGGGACGGCCAGCAGTACCACGTAGCCCCATATGCTGTCGTAGACCGGGCTGTCCGTAGGGATGACCCCCAGGTTGGCCAGGACCAGCGCCCCCAGCAGCGCGATGATCGCGCCGCTGACTTTCGCGGCCCAGCGGTACCTCTGCTCCAGGTAGATGCTCACGGCCGCCCACCCGACGATAATTGCCCACAACGACCAGATGTCGTCCGCCTTGATCCAAGTCTCCATAGCGATTTTCAGTCCTCCCTGATCGATATCTCCGGCGTGCCGCCGGAGTGATTGTCAGTCCATATGTAAGGGGCTCAATACCCCAGAGCCCCCAGCCAATCGAGGACGGCTCCCACCATAGCCCAGCGGTGCGCGGAGAAGGCGTGGTCGCCGGGTAGGGTGCGCTCCGTCACCTCCGCGCCCACCCGGCGCAGCAGGTCCGCCAGGGGCCGCTGATGCACATTGCCGGGCACGGACTCGTCCTGCGCCGCACCCAGCAGCAGGATGCGTTTGCCCCCGCAGGAGAGGGCGTCGCGGCGAAGGTCGAACTCCTCCGTCCTCCAGAGGATTTCATTCCACAGGGCGGCACGGGTCGTGCCCTCCAGACATCCGGCCCCGATCAGAAGCCTATCGAGCTTCTCCTTGAGGGCATGGTCGGTCCGGCTTGCCTCCGCGTCCCGGCCGATGTTCCAGACCCCGATCAGGCCGAGGCTTCGGATCTCCGGGCACGCGGCCGCCGCGCGTAGGGCGGAGAAGGCCCCCATGCTGAAGCCGACGGGGATGACGGTATCGGCGTCGAACCGATCCGGAAAGGGCAGCTTGCGGCGCAGCACGTGGCGCGTCACGTTGGCGACGTCGCGCGCCGTCCCGGCGA
This sequence comes from uncultured Fretibacterium sp., assembly GCF_963548695.1. Taxonomy (NCBI): domain Bacteria; kingdom Thermotogati; phylum Synergistota; class Synergistia; order Synergistales; family Aminobacteriaceae; genus Fretibacterium; species uncultured Fretibacterium sp. The sequence continues at coordinate 3,528 of NZ_CAUUWA010000107.1, read as the reverse complement.
AGGTAAAGACGCCGCGGCTGCCCCATGCGCCCCGATAGGAGAAGGTGACGACGTTGAATCCCGCCTGACGCAAAACCTGAGCCAGGTCGCAGTTTTTCTCAAATCCGGGGAATCCGTGGCAGATGAGGATGGTGGGGTTGCCCCTCCCCTCGGCGTAGTAGACGCTGCCGAACAGCACTCCGTCCTCGGAAGGGCAGGAGAACCCCACGAGCCCCGGCGGATTGTCGCGGTCCCGAACGGGTATGTCCTGTCCCAGCTGCAGAGTTCTCAAGGCCATGGGGCTCAGAGCGCGAAGTCGGCGACGAGGGGCGTATGGTCCGACGGCCTCTCCCAGCCCCGGGGCGCACGCTCCACAAAGCAGTCGAGCGCGCGCTCCGCCAGGGATGGGGAGGCGAGGATATGGTCTATTCGCCAGCCGATGTTGCGTTCGAGGGCGCCCTTCACCCGATAATCGAAGAAGGTGTATTCCCCGGGGTCGGGGCGGAAGCGGCGCAGTACATCGACCAGCCCCTTGGCGGTCCCGGCGAACTTTGCGCGGATGTCCGTGTGGAAGCAGACGTGATCCTTTTTGTTGGTAGGATTGGTGACGTCTATTTCCGTTGGGGCCACGTTGAGGTCCCCGACCCAGACGAAGGGCCGGGCCGCCTCGCGCTCCACGATGGCGCGGATCCGATCCAGAAAGCGTTTCTTGACCTCGTAGTCGGGGTGGTCGAGCGCCTTGCCCTGGGGCACGTAGGTGTTCAGCACCGTGAGCTCCCCCCAGCGAAGCAGGGTGACGCGGGTCGGAAAGTCGGGCTCCTCGCCGTCCCCGAATCCAAAGGCCACGTCCTCCAGTGCCCTGGCGTCGCGGGCCGCCGCCGCGACCCCGTTGTAGGACTTCTCTCCGCAGAAGCGGACCGAGTAGCCCATGGCCTCGAAGGCCGCGGCCGGAAAGTCGGCGTCCGTGACCTTGGTCTCCTGGAGGAGGAGAAGGTCCACGTCCCCCTCGGGCAGCCAGCGTTCCAAGATCGGCAGCCGGCTGCGGACGGAGTTCACGTTGAAGGTCGCCAGTCGGATCCTCCTCCCCATGGAGGTCACTGGCCCTTCTCCGCGGCCTGCTGGCGCAGCACGCGGCGCAGGATCTTTCCCGTCCCGGACAGGGGGAACGAGTTCACGAACTCGACGCTGCGGGGGACCTTGAAGTGGGCCAGCCGCTCCTTGGCGAACTTTATCAGGTCGCGTTCCGTGACGGTCCCTCCCTCCCTGAGCTGGACGAATGCCTTCGCGATCTCGCCGCTGACGGGGTGAGGCATCCCGACGACGATGGCCGTCTGGACGTCCGGGTGCTCCGCCAGGGCATTTTCGACCTCCTGCGGGTAGACGTTGAAGCCGCCGACGATGATGATGTCCGTAACGCGGTCCAGGATGCGGATGTATCCGTCCTCGATGCGCACGTAATCCCCCGTATTGAACCAGTCGCCGTCGAAGCGCTCCGCCGTGAGCTCAGGGGCGCGGAAATAGCCCCGCGTCACCGAGGCGCCCCGAAGCCAGAGGACCCCCTCGTCTTCGGTTGTCGGTTGTCCCTCGCGGGTGCGCAGGCGCCATTCGTATCCGCCGATGAAAGGCCCGACGGTCCCTGTGCGGTGCGTTGCGTAGCTGCGGTTGACCGCGACGACGGGGGAGGTCTCCGTCAGTCCGTAACCCTCCATGATGTCCTTCCCGACGAGCTGGAGCGCCTGATCGTGCAGGCTGGGGTTCAGACGGTCGCCGCCCGAGATCATCAGCTTGGTTCGGCTCAGCCCCTCCTTGGGGAAGGCCCCGCGCTTCACGGCCCCTATCAGATAGGAGAAGACCGCGGGGACCGCGAACAGGACGGTGACGGGGGCCTCGAGGATTGCCTTCATCGCGGTCTGGGGGGGCAGGAAGGCGGGGACGATGGCCATCCGGGCGTTCATGGTCAGGGGCAGGACCGTCGAGACGGTGTAGCCGAAGGAGTGAAAGTTGGGGAGGACGTTCAGAAGTACGTCGCCGGGCGCCAGCTCGGCAACGGCCTCGCGGGTCCTCAGACAGTTGTCGATGAGGTTCGAGTGCGTCAGGGGAACGGCCTTGGGCAGCCCCGTCGTGCCCGAGGTCGCGAAGATGACGGCCAGGTCGCGGGGCTCCGGGGTCATGGATCTGCCCTGGAATGGGGGCAGGGGGCCCTCCGGCGGACAGACGACGCAGGGAATGCCCCTCTCCTGCAGGACCTGCCCCACCTCTCCCTTCACGGCATCGGAGACCAGGACTCCGAAGGGCTCGATCAGATCGAGCGTCCGCAGCAGCGCGGTCATCCCGGAGGCGACGTTCAGAGGGCAGAAGGCCCCGCCCAGACGCCAGACGGCCAGGGACAGCGCCGGGATCATGGGGCAGTTCTTCATCATGACGACGAGCCGCTGCCCCTCCGTGAAGCCGGCCTGTATAAGGGCCCTCTCGCACGCGTCCGCCAGACGCAGGAGCTCCGCGCCGTCGTGCCATTGCCCCTCCCACCAGTAGCAGGGCTCGCCGCTGTGGTCCAGGACGCTCTCGCCGATCAGTTTGTCGAGTCGCTGAGACATATGAGACCTCCATAGCGTAAGCATCATTGTGTGAATGATCTTTATAACGGGCGCCAAACAGGATAAAATGTCGTTCGAGGGCCCCAAGTCGAATGAAGCGGCCGACAGGCCAACGGGCCAACGGGCCAACGGGCCAACGAAAGATATTATACGACAGAGATGTTTGCAGAGTATGGGGGGCAGGACGGAACGAAACCCCCAAGTGCGGGAACCCAGCGACCCCGTGGCACCCAAAGAACACCGCTTACTGCTGCTCCCTTCCGGGCCTGACAGGGTTCACGGGTCTTCGCCGCACAGGACTGAGCCCCCGCACTCGGGGGTTGGATTCATTATACTATAACTTGATGGAGGGGGTATGCGTTTCCCTGGCTTTTGCACACCTTGCGGGAAAGAGATGATATTTCTCAAAGAGATGATATTTATGATATTTCTCTTAGGGGGAACGGAATTATATTTTGATCGTGTGTCGTCCTTTGTGACTCTTCGTGTCCCTTTGTTTCCAAAACCGCAAATAGAATTTTTGAGGAGGTAAAAATTACAACATCAGTAAAACAACCTATTGTTGATTTGGATAATTTGCGTTTTACTGAGGACGATTGCGATAAGCTGTATTTTGATGCACCATGAAGTTGGATTCGTTTAACATTACGAGGCTACGCGCCCGGCGTGAACCCCGATGAACGAACTACCTCCGAACGCAGGCGCGAAGCGACCTCCAACAGGTCCGTTTCGCGCTTTTCTGTACTCTCGCTTCTCCCGTTCCCCGGAAGTCCTCGAGGCAGGAACCAAGGCCGAAGAAGGAGGTCCCGATATGGAAAACGACACCTGAAACGACACCTGACGAATCAGTCCCATCGCTCACGAAGTATCCCGGTCATCATTTCAATGAACGACGACGAAAAAGACCTGCTAGAAAAAGTCAAGGTGTTACTTGGGAAATTCTGGCAGCAGGGGG
>NZ_CAUUWA010000106.1 GCF_963548695.1 uncultured Fretibacterium sp. | reverse complement strand
CCCAGAGCCGGACGGTCCAGGTAGGGCGTTATCTCCAGGACCAGGGGCGGGTACTTCCGCATCTGGATGCGGGCCATCTCGTGAATCTGGTCCAGAAGCCCCGCATGGGAGATGCCCGGAGAGGTGCGGATGTCGAACGTGGCCTCCGCCCTGTCGGGGACGACGTTGGTACTGATGGAACCATGAAGCCCCGTGATGACGCAGGTAGACACGCCAAGGAGCGGGTAGCGCCCCTTCTTGCGAAGCAACGCCGATATGGATCGGGCAAACGCGGACACCTGCTCCACGGCATTGACCCCCTGCCCCGGACGCGAGGCGTGGGCGCTCAGCCCCCTCGCGCTCACCGAGAGCCCCAGGGCCCCCTTGCCGGCCAGGCCAACCCGCCCATCGGTGGGCTTGACAACAACCAGCTCGGCCACGCGATCCAGTTTCCCGCTGTTGCAGAGGGCCTCGGCCCCTATGCCTCCGTACTCCTCGTCGGCCGTGAAGCAGAAGTGAACGTCCACAGACGGCTTGAAGCCCTCCCGAAACAACTTGAGCGCCGTCAGGACGATGCTGGTCACCCCACCCTTCATATCCGCCGCTCCGCGGCCATAGATCCGCTCGCCGTCGCAGAAGGCGGAGAAGGGCGCGTGCGTCCAGGCCTCCTCGGAATCCACGTTCACCGTATCCAGGTGGCCGGTCACGGCAACGGCCCGCCCCCGATCCCGCCCGGGCATGGTCAGGATCATGGAGGCCCTGTTGGCCCCATGATCGAGCACCCCGATCTCCCCTGGAAAAGGGGCGAAGATCTCCTTCAAAAAGAGGACGGCATCCTTCTCGTCGCCGGCAGGCTGAGTCGTACGGATTCGTACCAGCTGTCCCAGAATCTCCCTGGCGCACTGCTCTGGCTCGAACAAGGTCATCTCCTCCCCTTAAGGATAAGCATCGAGGGTCTTGAAGAAAAAACCGACCATGCCCTATATTAAGAGAGGGTGAGGATAAAAACACTGACTCATCTCATGAAATAATGAAGATGTTTTTGTTTTTTTTAACAAAAAATGAAGCAGGGAATCAATGAGTGGGGAGTTCGTTTTTTTCAGCGGCACGCATAAAGCCGCGAAGGTGACTAAGGACTGGAAACTGAGAATTGAGAATTGAGAACTGGAGACTGGAGACTGGAGACTGAGGAATTCACGTCGTTCGGTTTCTGCTCAGGACCCTGTGGATGCGCAGCGCCAGGGACAGATTGAAGCGACGCTCGCCATCGTGGGCGGCGAGGTCCAGAATCTCATGAATCCGCCTCAAGCGGTAACGCAGGGTATTGTAGTGCAGCGAGAGCGTCTTTGCGGCCCGCCCCAGGTCTCCGCCGCACTCCTCGACGCAGAGCAGCGTATGGATGAGCTCTTCTCCGTCACGGGCTTCCTGCAACAAAGGGGCCAGGGTCTCCCGGCAGAACTCCCGAGCCGGCTCCAGGTCCGCCAATATGGCAATCATGCGGGACCCTCCAAGTTGTTCCCAAAAGACAAAATCGTGATGGGATATCCCACTTCTCAGGATCATCTGGGCCTGACGGGCCTCCTGATAGCTTTGATGGGCAAGGATGGGCCTGCTGCGCCAGCCCCCGGCCGAGGCGAAAAATCTTATTCCGCAGCGCTCGCGAGCGTCGTGCAGCGCGCTCTCCAGTACCTCCCTCAGGGTGCCCCTGAAGTCCCGCAGGCGTGCTTCCCGCCCCCGATCCTCCGGGAGCTGGAGGGAGAGGAGGACGATGAGGGAATCCGGAAGGCGGGCATAGATGGATTTTGGGAAAAACGCCAGGGCCCGGGACTGGATCAGGTTGAAGCCGCTCAGCAGCGCCTCATCCGACGCCGAGCCATTCACCCCCTCCCGATCCGTCTCCTCCCATTCGGAGGAGACGACGAGACACATGATGCCATCGCCCTCCAGCTTCCAGTGAAATGCTCGGGCGCGGTTGCGGATCTCCTCCTCGTGATAGACCCGGCCGTAGATGAGGTCCTGCACGAATTCATTGCGATAGCGGGTCTTCAGGCGGCTTTCGGCAAGCCTCTGCCCGTAGAACAGCCTCAGGACCGACAGGCTGTCCTCCAGGAGTTCCCGAGGAGGCCCCGAGAACCCCTTGGGGCAATCCAGCACGAGGCGGCCGACGACATTCCCGGAGACATCGACCTCGTAAGACACATAAATTCGGACGATCTCCCGAAGGGGAAAGGAGAGCATCCGCTCCTCGAAGACGGGGTCCCCGCGGCAGACGACGTTTCCCGTATCCAGATCCCGCCAGGCGATGCCCACGGAGAGCTCGGCCCGAATCTCATCGAGGATCTCGGGGAGCCCCCCATCCCCCAGCAGGAGGGGGACGAAGTCGGAAAGCGAGCGTCTCATGAGGGCTCAGAGGCGCAGCTCCGTGCGGCCGTCCTACAAAAGCGATCCTTAAAATCCTTTTTCACGAGCTCCTGCATCTCGGACCACCATTTCCGTCAAGGCCATTTCCCCGCGCCTTATTTCGGGGTATTATAGCATTAACCGGAGAATGACATCAGAATGACATCGGGAGGAGAGCACGATGCTGGACGATAAAAGCCTGGCCTTCATCCGTTCCGTTGCCGAGGAGTACGGCGCTGCTCGCATCCTGCTCTTCGGCTCCTGCCTGACAGAACCGGAAGGGAAAGCCAAGGACATCGATCTTGCTGTGGAAGGGTTGTCCCCGAAGGACTATCATGCCTTCTGGGATCGTCTTCTGTGGGCCGACGAGCTTGGTGGAAAGCCAGTTGACGTCATCCGGGTGGAGGAAAACGGTTTCCTCGTTCCGATCATCCTTGACGAAGGAGCGGAGATCTATGCTGACCGAGAGCCACAAAAAATCGCTCTGCATCGTGTTTGAGAAAAGCCGCCGAACCGCCTCCGAACTCCAAGCGACGCTTCAAGACATCCCCGCTCCCTGGAGCCTGACGGTCTGCGCGGGAGCGGGAATGCTTCTTGGCGATCTTTACATGAGCGTCGAGAACATCATGCGGCTTTTCATCGAGGGCGTGTACAAGGAGAAGATCGCCAAGGATGACTCCTGGCACAAGCGTCTTATCGATACAGGAAAGGAGAAGGGTTTGCTTCCGCCAAATATCGAACCCACGCTGAACAGCATGAGGCGTTTTCGTCACCGCCTCACTCACGGCTATGGGATCGAGATGGACGAGGCCCTGCTTCGGGAGAACATCCCCGAGGCGATAAGGGCCTACGAGAAGATGGAAACGCACATCAAATCCATGTTCCCGGAGCTGAACGAGCAACTGTAGGCGGAAGGTTATTGTTGCATCGGTCGGAATTTCTTGGATAATAAAAATGGCGGAGACGTAGAGATTCGAACTCTAGGAGCATTGCTGCTCAGACGCTCTCCAAGCGCCCGCCTTCGACCACTCGGCCACGTCTCCGCAAAAACGCGAAGTCTATTATACACGCAACACACCGTTTGTGGAAGGGGAAACGGTCCTCCCCAATTTGCAGGAAGGGCAGCTGGACGGTAAACGGATGCGAGCAGCGGAGGAATCAAAAAAATCGTCCCTCCAATCCGGAAGTATCGATGGACTTAGAAAGATGGAGCCTGTTCCAAAGTTCGACGACAGGGAGAGGACCGGAGAAGGGGGTGATGTCCCACATCCTGTCCGTCGTTGCTGCCTCGATTTTGGGCCGTTTGTATGGCATAATTGTTCTTACATCTCGCAGGTGATAGCTTGCGGTTTAGCGACTTAAGACTAACAATGTTTTTGCAAACGGCGCCCGCCAGGTGTTCTTTTTTAGGGAAGCGCTGATTAAAACAAAAATGCATATTTTGCCAAAGGGGAATATGCAAAACATCTATAGGCAAAAATCTCCAGCGCTTCCCTAATAATTAACATGGGGGCTTTGCCCCCAAGCCCCCACGCCGCTATCCTGATAGCGGCGGCCCCGGCAAGCCTCTTCCTCAAAACAGGCAAGCTGGGGTACCACCGGGGGCTTCATGGATTAAATCAGCATTTCCTTAGCTGTGGCCTTGGGCTATGGGGAGTTAGGAAGGGGGGCGGGGGGAGGCTCCGCGGCGTCTGCGTTTCGTCGTTTACATCCTATCAGCGAACTATCAGCGAATCGAGGAGGAAATCTTGATGAGAAACAGGTTCTTTGCTTTTGCGCTCTGCGCGGCGGCCATGCTCCTGCTGGCCCTGTCCCCGGCGGAGGCCGCGCGGACGGCATATCCCGTCACGATCGACAACGGAGACCGGCAGGTGACGTTTGAGAAAGCGCCGGAACGAGTCGTGACCAACGGCGACGGCAACATCATCGAGCTGATGTTCGCCCTCGACCTGGACGACAAGCTCGCCGGCTACGCGGGCTTCCCGGAGTACGGCGGCCAGGTCGCGCCGGATCACCAGGAGAGGCTCAAGAAGATCCCCGTCGCCGCGCCGGGCTACATCACGCTCGAGGTGCTGCTGGGGCAGAAGCCGGACCTCTTCCTGTCCGGCTACCAGTACGGGACGAGCGTTCCGGGCGACACGTCGGCCGGGGCCATCACGCCGGATGAGCTGGAGAAGCACGGCGTCAAGTGCTACAACATCACGGAGTCCCTGATCCGCGTCATGAAGAAGCCGCCGGTGAGCCTCGAGGACACCTACACGGACCTAAGGAACCTGGGCGTCATCTTCGATGTCCAGGACCGCGCGGAGCAGCGCATCGCCTCTATGAAGGAGCGCGTCGCAGCCGTGGAGGCCAAGCTGGAGAGTGTGGACGCGGCGAAGCCGATCGGCGTCTTCATCTACCAGACCTGGAACGCGCCGGACCAGCCCCCGCGCACGGTGGGCGGCCAGGCCATGCCGAGCGCCCTGATGAAGATGGCGAAGGCCCGCAACGTCTTTGACGACATCGACGACAGCTACGTCAAGGTCACCTGGGAGGACGTCGTGGGGCGCAACCCGGACGTCATCCTGCTCCTGGAGTGCGGAAACGCCAACGGCGCGGAGCGGAAGAAGCTCCTGATGGAGGACCCCGTCCTGCAGGGCGTGAAGGCGATCCGGGATGACCGCGTCATCGTCATGAGGGTCGAGGAGACGTATCCGGGCCCTCGGGCCGCCCTTGGCCTCGAGGCCATCGCCCGGGCGCTCTACCCCGACCGGTTCTAGCCGCACCGCCTCGTCGGCGGCCCCCTCATGAGGCCTCTCTCCCCCTCGAGGAGGACGGGCGTTTCGGCGCTCGTCCTCCTTGTTCTCCTGCTCCTGGCGATGACCTTCGGCGTCTCCATCGGCCCGGTGCCCATCCCCTTCGGAAGGGTCTGGGGCATCGTCTTGCATCAGGTCTTCCCCGACTGGCAGGCCGTGGCTCAGGACTGGCCGCAGAACGAGGTCAGCATCGTCTGGCAGCTCCGGCTCCCCCGCGTGATCCTGGGGGCCATCGTCGGGGCCGGGCTGATGATGGCCGGTGCGGCCATTCAGTCGCTGGTGCGCAACTCCCTGGCGGACCCCTACCTGCTCGGCATCTCCTCCGGCGGCTG
>NZ_CAUUWA010000105.1 GCF_963548695.1 uncultured Fretibacterium sp. | reverse complement strand
GTGGAGTCCCCGTCCAAGGCCAAGACGCTCATGGGGATCCTGGGCAGCAAGTACGTCGTCCGCTCGAGCGTTGGACACATCCGCGACCTGCCGCGCAGCCGCATGGCCATCGATATCGAGCACGACTTCGCCCCGGAGTACATCCTGGTCAAGGGCAAGGCCGCGATCAAGAACGAGCTCACGGCGATGGCCAAGTCCGCGTCGAACGTCCTTCTGGCCTCCGACCCTGACCGCGAGGGCGAGGCCATCGCGTGGCACCTGGCCGAGCTGCTGGGCCTGGACCTCTCGGAGAAATGCCGCGTCCGCTTCTACGAGATCACGGCGAACGCCGTGCGCAGCGCCGTGCAGAATCCGGACGTCGTGGACCTGAACAAGGTGGACGCCCAGCAGGCGCGGCGCATCCTGGACCGTCTGGTGGGCTACACGCTCAGCCCCCTGCTCTGGAACAAGATCCGCTACGGGCTCTCCGCGGGTCGCGTGCAGTCCGTCGCGCTCGACCTGATCTGCGAGCGGGAGCGGGAGATCGCGCGCTTCGTCCCCGAGGAGTACTGGTCCGTGACGGTCAGGGCCGCGGCCTCGGGAGGCCGTTCCTACGAGATGAAGGTGGACCGGTGGGAGGGAAAGTCCCTGTGGAAGAACGGGATGCCGCTCCTGATCAAGGACCGGGCCACGGCCGACGCCATTCTGAGCGAGGTCGAGGGGCATCCCATCCGCGTCTCGGAGTTTCGCCTGCGTGAGGGCAAGCGTAACCCGCCGCCCCCCTTTCGCACCAGCACGCTCCAGCAGGAGGCGGCCCGGCGTCTGAGCATGGCCCCGAAGCGCACCATGCGCGTCGCCCAGGAGCTCTACGAGGGGCTGAACCTGCCCGGGCGCGGGCACGTCGGCATGATCACCTACATGCGCACCGACAGCCTGCGCCTCTCGGAGGAGGCGGTCGAGGCGTGCCGCGCCTATATCGCCGGGAACTACGACGCCCCGTATCTGCCCAAGGCCCCCCGCGCCTACGCCGCGCCGGGCCGCAGCCAGGACGCGCACGAGGCCGTGCGCCCCACGGACGTCTCCCTCACCCCCGATTCCCTCGGGGACATCCTGACGCCCGATCAGCTTCGGCTCTACGACATGATCTGGCGCCGCTTCGTCGCCTGCCAGATGGAGAGCGCGGTCGTGGCCAACTCCACGCTCCTGGCGGACGCCGGGCGCGCGGGGATGCGGCAGCTGGGCGAGAGCCTGATCTTCGAGGGCTGGAGCGCCGTCTGGCCGCTCGACCTCAGGGGGAACCGCATGGACAGGGCGGAGGAGGGCGAGCCCCTCGACTTCGTGAGCGCGGAGAAGGAGCAGAAGTTCACCCGCCCGCCCGCCCGCTACTCCGAGGCCACCCTGATCAAGACGCTGGAGGAGGACGGGGTGGGCCGTCCCTCCACCTACGCGACGATCGTCGACACGCTCTTCGGACGCGGCTACGTGGAGAAGAACGAGGAGAAGCGGCTTTTCCCCACGTCGCTCGGCATGACGGTGGACGAGTTTCTCAAGCGGTACTTCGACCGCGAGGACCTCTCCTCCATCGTCGACGCCGGGTTCACCGCGCAGATGGAGAAGGAGCTGGACGAGGTCGAGGAGGCCAAGCGCCGCTGGCTGGACGTGGTGCGCGAGTTCTGGACCGAGTTCTCCAGGACGGTGGAGGAGGCGCGCGGGGCCGACAGGGTGCCCCTGCCGGAGCCCGAGCCGATCGGCGAGGACTGCCCCGAGTGCGGCAGGGCGCTGGTGAAGAAGCGCGGCCGCTTCGGCGAGTTCATCGCCTGCACCGGATACCCGGAGTGCCGCTACACGCGTGCCATTCTGTCCACCATCGGCGTGAAGTGCCCCAAGTGCGGGGAGGAAAACGGCGGGGAGATCGTGAAGCGCCGCAGCAAGAAGGGCAAGACCTTCTACAGCTGCTCCCGCTACCCGGACTGCGATTACATCTCCTGGAACCCGCCCACGGGCGAAAAGTGCCCGGAGTGCGGCGCGGAGCTTTTCAAGCGCGGCAAGACGCGCTTCTGTCAGGCGTGCGGTTATAAGGAACAGGATCAGGCCCCGTCCGATGATTGATCAGGCCCCCGAGCGGTCCGAACGGCTCGCCGGTGTCCTCCGCGCGCCCCTCTGCAGCGTCGTCGGGGGAGGGCTGGCGGGCTGCGAGGCCGCCTGGCAGCTGGCGGAGCGGGGCGTCCCGGTTCACCTGTTCGAGATGCGGCCCCTCGTCATGTCCCCCGCCCACGCGACCGACCGGCTCGCGGAGGTGGTGTGCAGCAACTCCTTCGGCGCGGAGGGGGAGACGGCCGCCGCGGGCATCCTGAAGGCGGAGCTCGCACTCTTCCGATCCCTCGTTCTGGAGTGCGCGCACGCCTCCCGCGTCCCGGCGGGCGGGGCCCTGGCGGTGGACCGGGAGCGCTTCTCCGGCCTCGTCACGGAGCGCATCCTGGGGCATCCCAACATCGCCCTCGTCCGGGAGGAGGTGCGCACGATCCCCGCTGGGCCCGCGATCCTCGCCACCGGGCCCCTGACGGCGGAGCCGCTGGCCGGCGCCCTGCGCGAGGCGCTGGGGCACGAATACGTGGCGTTCTTCGACGCGGTGGCCCCCATCGTGACGCGCGAGTCCGTCGATATGGAGAAGGCCTACGTCGCCGGACGCTACGGGCGCGGGGACGACTACATCAACTGCCCCATGACGCGGGAGGAGTACGCGGCCTTCCTGGAGGCGCTTCTGGCCGCGGAGCGTGCCCTGCCCCACGACTTCGAGAGGGGTATGTACTTCGAGGGCTGCATGCCCGTCGAGGCCATCGCCGACCGCGGGCCCGACACGCTGCGGTTCGGCCCCATGAAGCCCGTGGGTCTCCCCGACCCGCGGACCGGGCGGGAGCCCTGGGCGGTGGTTCAGCTGCGCCGGGACAACGCCCTGGGGACGCTCTACAACCTCGTGGGGTTCCAGACGGGGCTCAAGTGGAGCGAGCAGCGGCGCGTGTTCTCGATGATCCCAGGCCTGGAGCGCGCGGAGTTCGTCCGATTCGGCGTGATGCACCGCAACACGTCGGTCAACGCCCCTGCGGTGCTGGACGCGCACCTGCGTCCCCTGCCCCTGGGGCGCGGGGACCTGTTCCTGGCGGGGCAGATCACGGGGGTGGAGGGCTACATGGAGAGCACGGCGATGGGCCTGGTTGCGGGGGTGAACGCCGCCCGGCTCCTGAAGGGGCTTCCCATGCCGGGGTGGCCCGCGGAGACGGCCGTGGGCTCGCTGCTGCGCTATCTGCGTGGGGCCGACCCGAGGCATTTCCAGCCGATGAACACGAATCTGGGGATCTTTCCCCCTCTTTCGGAGCGGATCCGAAACAAGCGCGAGCGCGCCGCCGCCTTCTATGCCCGGGCCGTCGCCGCGGCGGAGGTGTTTCGGGAGGAGCTTTGTTTGCCCCTGTAATCAGGTCGGAAGGGTGGAAAGGACGGTTGCTCCCCAGAATTTTTCGAGGACTGAAGGGTGGGAGAAGGCCTCGCCACGGAGGCGGAACATGAAGATCGCCGATCCACAATAGGCCTTATCCATTCAACAATTTGCATCCGGGAGCCAACAACTTCCTTAGCCTCTCTATCAATTTGCGGCCCAGTCGGACCATCATGGGCATTGCCGGGCCAGAGGTGAAAAATCAACGGACAATCGGGACCCGCGGCAACCAGATGGATCTTGGTGGTTCATCCTCCCCAGGACTTCTCACGTGGAGAAGACGCTCGTGCTGCGGGCGTTCAAAAACCTTGTCCAGAACGCCGGACTTGTACCACTCTAGCATAGCACCATAAACGCAACATACGAATGACTTGGAATTGGAATAAAATGTATAATGGAAGCGCAAGGTGCCCGTTTCCATTATACTGGAGGTTCCCGATGAAGTTCACGGAGAAGGTCTACGCGCTCGTCGCCCGGATTCCGCGGGGCCGGGTCGCTTCCTACGGGCAGGTCGCCGCCTGGTGCGGCTCGCCCCGCGCGGCCCGTGCGGTGGGCTGCGCGATGGCCTCCGTGCCGCGGGAGCTGGCCCTGCCCTGCCATCGGGTCGTCCGCTCGGACGGATCGGTGACGGCGGCCTTCGGCCCCGGTGGGCAGAGGCGCCTTCTCGAGTGCGAGGGGGTCCTCTTTACGCCCGACGGGCGGGCGGATATGGGGCGCTTTCACTGGGACCGCGGCGGGGCTGCCGAGCTTTCGGGGGCGGGCTGGAAGAGGAATCGCGAAAAGGTTTCGTGAGGAAGAACCGGAATGAGAATAGGAGGCGGTGACCGCCATGAGGACCGTATTGCACGAGGCGGCGGAGTTGGGACAGAGCGTCTGGCTGGATACGATCAGCCGGGACCTCATCCTCTCGGGGGGGCTGGAGCGCTGGATCGAGCAGGGCGTCGTCGGGGTGACGACGAACCCCTCGATCTTCGAGCAGGCCATCGCGAACACGAAGGACTACGACGGCGAGATCGCGGCGATGGCCCGTGAGGGCAGGGATGCGGCGGAGATCTACGAGGTCCTGACGCTGCGCGAGGTCGGCGCGGCGGCCGATATACTCCGGCCCGTCCATGAACGCACCCAGGGGCTGGACGGCTACGTCAGCCTGGAGGTCAACCCTCTGCTGGCGTCCGACCGGGAAAGCACCGTCTCGGAGGCGAAGCGCCTCTTCGCCGCCCTGGACCGCCCGAACGTCATGATCAAGATCCCGGCGACACCCGAGGGGGTCGAGGCGCTCGAGGACTGCATCGCTGCGGGAGTCAACGTCAATTCCACGCTGATCTTCTCCACGGCGCAGTACGCGTCGGTTGCGGAGGCGTACATCCGGGGCCTGGAGGCCCGGGCTCTTCAGCGCCTGCCCCTGGCGGTCGCGTCCGTCGCGTCGGTCTTCGTCAGCCGCGTGGACACGGCGGTGGACAAGCTCCTGGCGGCCAGGGGCGAGACGGCTCTTTTGGGCAGGACGGCCATCGACGGCATCCGGGCGACGTACCGGCGCTTTCGCGACATCTTCTCCGGGCCGAGGTGGGATGCCCTGGCCGGGCCGGGCCGGGGGGCCCGGGTCCAGCGCCCGCTCTGGGCCAGCACGGGGACGAAGAACCCCGCGTACTCGGACGTGCTGTATCTGGAGACGCTGATCGGTCCGGATACGGTGAACACCGTTCCGCCCAAGACCCTGACCGCGTTCCTGGACCACGGCCGCGCGGAGCGGACGCTCGACGCCGCCCCGGACGGGGCGCTGGCGAAACGGCTCGGGGAGCTGGGGATCGATCTCGACGCGGTTTGTTCCACGCTGCTCTCGGACGGGATCTTGGCCTTCGAGTCCGCGTTCCGGTCGCTCCTCTCAGCCATCGAGGAGAAGATGAGACCTTAAGCTCCGGTTCGGGGCTTTTGTCGCGAGCTTGGGAAGCGCTGATTAAAACAAAAATGCATATTTTCCCAAGGGTAAGTATGCAAAACGTCTATAGGCAAAAATCTCCAGCGCTTCCCTAAAAATTAACATGGGGGCTT
>NZ_CAUUWA010000104.1 GCF_963548695.1 uncultured Fretibacterium sp. | reverse complement strand
GCAGAGCCGCAGACAACGCGCTCGCAATCGCTCCGCCCCCGGAGTAGCCCATAAGCGTCAGGTTCTCGCTCGTAATACCCTCGGACCTGTATTCCTTCAACATGCTACGATACACCCTGTAGGCCGGGTCGATGAAGTGCCGGAACACCCCCTCGATACCCTCGCCCATTCTGGCGTTGCGGATACCCTCCAGAACCTTGCCCTGTCGATCGTCGAAAACGATGAAGAATCCATGCTTTTCGGACTTGAATATGCTGCCCTTCAGCATCCCTTCCGTGAATCCCCCCACCCGATCGAAGCTGCTCTTGAGCTCCTCGTCCCGTGCGTCCGGGTCCTCGGGGAAGGGATCGTTCTTCGGGTCGAAACCCACGCCGGGCGGCGGATGTCCCAATGCAGACCAGTTGATCAACTGCATGTACAGGTGAGCTTCGTCAGGACTAATACGCTTTGATTCTCCTTTATATACGTTATTTTCACCTATATTTTGATACATAAGAAACGTGGAATCCTTCAAGATGCGGTCCATCATCCCGGTCCAGTTGAGCTCCTGCTCCGAATTCCCCTGCGCCATGTGCTTTTCCAGCATCCCAATCAGGCTCTCGCCCCTGGCGCTCACTCCCCCCAGGACGGAGGTCAATATCTCTTTCGCATCTGTCTCCATGAAACGCAATCCGGTATAGAGATCCTCTCCCGTCAGCAGCTTGAGGCGCGGGTCCCCGATGTTCGACGCCCCGACCCCCGCCTCGAGCGCCGCGTTCGCCAGCTTCACGGCCTTCGCCCCGGCTAACTCCTTGAATTTCAGGCTGTCCAGGCCCAGCTTACGAAGCTCCGGGTCGCGGCAGAGCTCCACGCCCAACATGCGCCCCACCTGTGCGTTCCAGACGTCCATACGCCCCAGGCCGACGTCGTTGCCCCACTCCCTGCGCTTGAACTCCGTCCACTTCTCCTCCGCCCAGCCCTGCCCCAACTTTGACAGGTACCACATCGCACTGCTGTAGATCTGGCGAAAGGCCGCCATCCGTCCGTCTTTCAGGCCGTTCTCCTCGTCGGTTTTTCCGCCCGAATAGTTCTTGCGGAACAGAAAATCCGCCTTGCCGTTCCAGAAGGTGTACTCGCCCTCCGCGCCCCACCGCTCCTTGACGCTGGCGGCGATGTTGTCGATAATCTTGTCGACGGTTTCTTTGTAGAAGTCATCCACCGTCGTATAGCTGCGGATAAATTCCGCGTATGGCTCCTTCAGCATCGCCCGCTTTTGCTCCTCGGTATATTGGGCATCATGCGCCAGGATCTTGTTGATGTCGTTCAAGGAGGACACAATTTCGGAATAAAAATTCTCTTTCTTCTCCCTATAGTAAACTTCCCAACGAATAAGTTGGTCTCTATATTTAACGAGCTCGGTTTTTACGAAGGAGAAGACATCCTTTTCCTGGAAGTCCGGGAAGACGAAGTCTTTGACGATCTGCTCAACGGCCGCAGCAATCCGGCTCTTCGAGATGTCTATCTCCCCCTTGGTGACGGCGTCCAGGACGACGTCCTTGGCAACGTTCACGTTCCATTCCACGTAACTATCGTAGATAAAGTCCGACGACTCCTGCATCAATTTTTTTCCGTACGTTATCGCGATATCGACCGCGGTGCTCAAGCCCCCTCCCAAAACTTTGGATAGCAGGTCCCCGAAGAAGGACCACATAGTCTGGCTCGAAGCCGTCGTAGCCAACTGTGATGGCAATGTAGACGGCAGAGGAAAAACGACATCTCCGCCTTCATACAGCGTAATGAATTTCTTTTCGGTCAAGTCCATGCTTTTGGGCCCTAGAGCCTTGAAATAGATGTTAAAAAACTTCTCTGCCACTTCACGGTTAGAAAATATCGACATGTGCTTCTCCCTCCCCTTGGATAAAGCTTCGCCTAAGAAAACCCTTTTACCGCTTCGCACCTCTATTGCGTGGGGATACTCAGATAGCCGTATTTCCCGTCCTCATACCGTTGCACCTTTTGCCTCACCCTCACCAGCAGTGTCCCGTTCACAACTTCCCCTCCCATGGGCTCGAGCCACGTCGGCAGAGGGTGACGTTTTCCCGTTCGGTCGATAAGGCTGTACGTTGCCTCATCATCTCGGACTACGATCATCCCCTTGTATTGCTCCCTCCTCAGATTCCCCTGCACCAACATATACCCATCACCGAAGACGCCATAAGGCATCTCGGAAAATCGGAAAAGCACTTTCCCCGTCTCGTCGATCACTCCAAACGCATCCTTCGTGCTCCATGGGTCTGAAATAGCCACCGACGCCAGCCCCTCGGAAAAACGGTAACAATTCCGCCAACCCCTGCCCCGGAACTGAAAGTCAATGACCGTGTTGCCCTGCATGTCCACGAACCCCACCTTGCCGTCGCGGCAGACCCCGATCTTCGGGTTGTCCTTCGCCTCCCCTCGTACAACACCATAGATGACGTCGTACGAGGCGGGCAGGACCCAACGTCCCTTCCTATCCAGCAGGCCGCTCTTGCCGTTCAGAACGGCGACGCAGGTCCCTTTGGGGCAAGCCGACGTGGAGGGCTTGTCGAACATAAAATCCCTAATTGCCTCGTTCCTGCCGTTCACGTACCCCCACTTGTCCCCGCTCTTCACCCCGAACAGGTTCGCGTCGAAGATGAAGATGAACTCCTCGTACATGATCGGCAGCACGATCCGCCCCTTTTCATCAATGACCCCGCATAGGTCGCCGCTCTTCACTACACCAACCCCCTCCTCAATCATGCCGGCATATTGGTACCGAGGCGGGACGACAACCTTCCCCGTGAGGTCCACATAGCCCATAAGGTTCCCGGGACCACAGAAAGTCGCGAGATTGCTGGTAAAAGGGTTGGCGAATATATAGCTCGCAAGGAAATCCGAGACCACGGCACGGCCCTTCTTGTCTATCAGCTTGTACGGGCCGCCCTCCTTCTCCTGCACCCAGGCAACCCCCCGATAAAACGAATTGGCATCATAGAACTGGGGTTCCATCAGCCACTCGAACTCCAGCCCATCGGGGCCATGGCGGTAGAACAACCAGCCAGAAACGGACACAACCGCCACCAGCAACACCAAGCGCCAAAAATAACGCGACCCTCCCGGGCCATTCTTCAAGGACATTCCCTAATCTCCCCCTTCAACTCCAAACAGCGGGCTCAGCCGTCGCCCTAAAGGGACTCCTCGCCCATCCTCCCAGAATCGACGGACGGCGGAAGCGCCATCCCAACCCGCGTATCCGCAAGACGGTCATGGATGCAGCGTCGCGAACCAAATAGCCCCGGAAGCGCGTCGACAACAAAAACGACAAAACCCACCTTCACACAAAACATCAGGATAAAACCCAGCTTATCCCACCAACGATCCCATATGAAGCTCGGGGACGAGAAACGTATACCCAACGTGAAATCCATCGTAAAAACCAGGAGAGACACGGAGATCAAAAACGGCGCCTCACGCAGCAGCATGCGGACAATCCCCATCCGGCCACCCTCCATGCAGACGATACGGACCCGGCCGACACCCTTGCCGATGCTCTGACCGCTGCGCCGCAGCTTCACGTAATTCATCAGAAGGTATACGAACAGCGCGTAAAGAAGATACGCAAACAATATGCCCCCCATCAAAAGAAACCCCGCATCTTCCCCTCTTGTTCGTAAGCCAAAAGAACGGAAGAGGTAGAGTTCACCGTGAAAAATATAATCCCGTGCTCTACCCGTAAAATCCATGACCATACCCAACACGACAAAATCTACCGCCCACGCACAGGCTCGCCGCCACAGGGGCGCTGGCTCCAGAAATACCTCACACGACCGGGATGGCGCTGCGTTCCATTCATCATCCGACAACTGCTCTTTATCCTCCTTCAATGCTTTCGCTCCCTCCGTTTCGGCACAAGGAAAGGTAAAAGGAGAGGACGGAGCCGAGGACTTCAGGTCACAGACCCACGTCCCCGCAATCCGGTCGGGAAGGCTCCGACGAGACAGAAAAAATGCCGGAACTGCCTCAAAAACCAAGAGGAGAACGGAAAGCCCATAGGAAACCATTTTGTATGCGGGCGGCAAGCCGTAGCACCAGGCAACGAACAATGGCGTTACTGCAAGGAGGAACAAAGCCTCCCGGCGGAATATGCGGCTGAACCCAAGGGGGCGCAAAGGACAGTTTTTGCCATCTCCCACATCCGCAATGCGGATTTGTGTCATCCTCTTGCCAAGGCTCCGGCCGGATCCGAACAGGCTCCAATAATTACAGAGGAAATAAATGGCGGCGAGACGGAGAAAAACCCCACCCACCAAGATAGAAAACGCCAAGACATGAAACCCCATCTCCATCCCAAAGCCGAAGCGCTCGGTGGGGGCGATGAAGAAGGACTTGGCAAACCCTCTGTGTGTATGTTCCGTAAAAAATTCGAAAAGCAGAAGCAAAATAACGAAATCGAAACACCGTGCAGCCAACCGGATACCCAGTGGAGCCGGCCTTGGCGATTTCGACCTCAGCTCCGGTCCCTCCCGCCCGGCTTCCGATGTGCTCATCCCCGTTGGTTCCAATACCGTCTCGTCCATCGCTCTGCCTCCCGAACTCCCTAGAAGTGAATGTCTGTTTCAGCCTCTATCTTCTGCCTCGATGCTCCGCTGTCTCTTTGCCCGTCTCTCAGGTTGGGTCCCATCCTCCGCCTGGTATCTTGAAGCCCAAAAGCACGCCAGCTATTCTTAAAGTGAAGTAAAGGAGGAATGTTGCTCCGTCTATTTGGAATGAAAAGGAAAAACAAGATAAAGCTATCAGATATTTTTTATCATGTCAACATGAGGAAATGAATTGAGTGTATGAAAGGCAAAACATAACCCCGACGGAATCTCCAGGTGATACCCCCTACCAGAACAGCCCCGGTTTTTGCTATACTGGTTCTGATGAAACCTGTATCATTACGAAACGAGGTGAGGCCTTGAGCCAAAAGGGGAAGGATCGCCCGGCGACTACCGGGGAGAAGGACGGCGGCGAACCCCGCCGCGACGACCTGCTCTGGAAGGACCTGCTGGCCCGCTTCTTCGTCCCCATGCTCCGGTCCGTTCTGCCCGACCTGGCCCGCGATATCGACGACAAACGGGACGTTGTCTTTTTGGATAAAGAACTACGCCGATTGGCCCGCTTCACTCGGAGGCCGGAGGGAGGGGAACCGGACGAGAACCGCTTCGTTGACCTCCTGGCGGATGTCCCGCTCCGTTCCGGAGAAAACGCCTGGATCCTCCTTCATGTGGAGGTGCAAGGCCGGGGTGGCAATGAGGACTTTCCCCTCAGGATGCACCGTTACCGGGGGCTGCTGGAGGGACGTTACCGAAGGCCCGTGATCGCTCTGGCCCTTCTCATCGAGCCGTTGTCAAAGTCGCAGTCCAGCGGCGCCTACCACTGGGAGGGCTACGGGACCCGAGTGAGCTATGAGTTCCCGGTATTCAGGATTTACGAGGGGGACGAGGAAGCGTTGAAGGCGAGCGAAAACCCCTTCGACTGGGCGCATCTGGCGGGGCTTCGGGCATGGAAGAGCCGGGGCAGCGAGGCGCGCAAGTTGGATTACCTGAAGGAGATGCTTGGTCTTTTGGACAAGCGGGGCTGGAGCCACGCGGACAAGACGCAGCTTCTGGTGTTCATGGAGGGCGTGATTCACCTCACGGAGGACGAGAGCTCGCGGGAATACGAGGAATGGGAGAGCACCTTGGAGCAAGCGAAGGAGGCGGGACACATGTACGTCAGTATCATGGAGCGTAAAGGGATAGAAAAGGGCATTCAGCTCGGTAGAACAGAGGGCATCCAGCTCGGCAAAACAGAGGGCATCCAGCTCGG
>NZ_CAUUWA010000103.1 GCF_963548695.1 uncultured Fretibacterium sp. | reverse complement strand
GCGGAGGAGAGCTTCGAGGCCGTCTCCAGCTGGGAGTCGTAAATCGTGCGAACCTCGCGGACCGAGTTCACGATGATCCCAAACATGACGTCGCTGACGGAGAGCACGACGATACGGGCCTCCTCGGTCAGGGGCGTGGAGGGCATCCCGATCTTGAGCTGCATGTCGAAGACCGGCACGATCGTCCCCCTGAGGTTGATGACGCCCCTGATGTACCCCGGCGCGTTGGGAACGCGGGTAATGAAGGGCGGGACCCGCACGATCTCACGGACGATGTTGACGTCCACCCCAAAATCCTCGCTTCCAAGAGCGAATACGAGATTGATGTGTTCCTGTCCCAGTGATTCGACGTCAATATCCTTCCCGATGGACTGCTGCGGGACATCGACGACGTCCGCTTTCTTCAGCTGCGCCGACAACTTTCGCTCGCCTCCTTCACGGACCGCACCGGCTATTAGGCCCGGCGGCCCGATTCAACCAACCATTTTTCGTCCCCCGACAAGGGACGCATTAATTTATTATAGCCTATTCCCGTGAATCCGTCGCAGCCCGCCGGTCCCTCAACGTTAAAAATCCAGGAAAGCGCTGATTTAATCATGAAGTGCCCGTTAATTTTTAGGGGAATCGGCGCCCTCCCCGTCCCCCCTCCCAAAATGCCCCGCGATGCGCATGGAGCTCAGGATGACGGAGATGGAGCTGGCGGCCATGGCGCTCTCCGCAACGATCGGGTTCAGCAGCGAGAGCATCGCCAGCGGCACGGCCACGACGTTGTAGGCGAAGGCCCAGAACAGGTTCTGCCGGATGACCTCGAAGATGCGCCGTGAGAGCGAGATCGCGTCCGCCACGCGGGACACGCCGCCCTTGACGATCACGATGTCCGCGTTCTCCACGGCCAGGTCGCTGCCCGCCCCCATGGCCACGCCGATGTCCGCACCCTTCAGGGCCGCGGCATCGTTGATCCCGTCTCCGGCCATCATAACCTTGCGACCCCGAGCCTGCCAGTCCCGTACGAGGGTCAGCTTGTCGTCCGGCCGCAGGGCGGCGCGGTAATCGTCAACCCCCATCCGGGTCGCGACGCTCCGCGCCGTGCGCTCGTTGTCGCCCGTCGCCATGACGACCTCGACCCCCATCTCCCGAAGCCGCCGCACCGCCTCCGGGGTGTCCTCCCGGATGGGGTCCTCCACGGCGATGAAGCCCAGCACTGCGTCGCCCGAGCGCATCTCGACGACCGTCCGGCCAAGGTCGAGCTGCGCCCCATAGACGTCCGGGTCGGCAGGACGCCCGATGAAGAACTCCCGCCCCCCGACCGATGCGCGCACTCCCTCGCCCGCGGTCTCCGCCACCTCCGAGACCTCGGCGTCGCCCGCAGCAGCCGCGGCGATGGCCTTGGCCAGGGGATGGGTCGACGACCTCTCGATGGAGGCCGCGACGTTCAGCAGCTCCGGCGTCAGGTTCGTCTCCACGACCTTCGGGGCGCCCTCCGTCAGGGTTCCCGTCTTGTCCAGGATCGCGGCGCCCAGCTCACGGGCCGTCTGTACGGCCTCGGCGTTGCGGATCAGCAGTCCGCGCCTCGAGGCCGCGCCCGTCCCCGCGACGAGCGCCATGGGAATGGCGAGCCCAAGCGCGCAGGGACAGGCGATCACAAGCGTGGAGATGAAGGCGTTCAGCGCCTTTGCGGGGGTGGCCGTCCCCAGGAGGGCGAGGGGCAGGGGCGACGTCCCGTATACCCGATACAGGACCCACCAGAACGCGCCCGACAGCACGGCCAGCAGGAAGACGACGGGGACGAAGCGGTTCGTCACCCGGTCCGCGAAGGCCTGAATGGGGATTTTCGCCCCCTGGGCCTCCCGGATCAGCGACGCCATGCGCGAGAGAAAGCTGTCCTCCCCCACCGATGTGGCCCGAACGCGCAGGGCGCCCGTCAGGTTCAGGGAGCCCCCCGTCACCGCATCCCCCACGCCGCGGGACACGGGGATGGACTCCCCCGTCAGCATGGACTCGTCGACCGACGTCGTGCCCCGGACGATCTCCCCGTCCACGGAAATGCGCTCGCCCGGCAGGACCACCACGACGTTTCCCGACCTCACCGCTTCAATCGGAACCTCGACCGTCTTTTCCCCTTCCTCCTTTCCGACATCCCCCTTTCCGATATCCTCCTCGGAGAGCAGCAGGCGCGCCGTGGGCACGGAAAGCGACAGGAGCGCCCGCACCTGTTTCGACGCCCGGTCCCGGAGCCGGGACTCGATGTAGCGTCCCGTGAGGTGCAGGGCCACGATCATCGTCGATATGGCGCCAAACGAGGGGAATGCCGGGTCGGCCCAGGAGACGAAGACCGTGCCCCAGGCGGAGAGCGCGCCCAGCGCGACCAGCACGTCCATGTTGGCGTGCCGGTGCGAGAGGGCGATCCACGCGCTCCGGAGGATACGGCGCCCGACCCCGAAGAGGATGAAAGCCCCGCACACCGCCTCGATGAACGGCATGGCCTGCATGACGCGCCTCATGGCCCCGGCGTGTACCGACGGTCCGCCGTACATGTGCAGCACCATCAGGACCATGAGCGGGACGACGACCGCCCAGGAATAGACCACCCCGCGCCGCGCTGCGCGATACCGCTCCTCCTCCTGCCCCTCGCCGGGTGGGCTTCCGATGTCGTAGCCCGCCTCCCGCACGGCTTGCTCCAGGACCTCCCGCGGCACCGGGCGCTCCAGCACCACGAAGGCGCTGTCCGTCGCCAGGTTCACCGCCGCGAACGCGACCCCATCGACCTTCGACAGCTCCCGCTCCACCATCTTGGCGCAGGTCGCGCAGGTCATCCCGGAGACGTAGAGGCTGACCTTCTCCTGGGCCCTCTCCCCCACTCCCCCCGCTGAACCGTTTTCAATCTTCTCGTTTTCAATCTTCCCGTGTTCAATCATGTCTCACTCGCCCCTCCGGGGTGCATCCGAATCCGTGGCCGGCGCATCCCAATTCTGTTCTATCCTATAGACCTTACCACAATCCCCGGGGGCCGCAAGGGCGTTACGACCTTGATAGGGCAACACTTATTTTTACAACAAATGGGATATTTTATCTAAGCGGAAAACGACAAAAAAGCCCCGCGGGGCGGGGGCTTTCATTCTTTCGATTCGCTCTGCCGTTTACCCTTCTGATAGAAAGCGCCGACAGCGACGCCACCCCCGCCATACATGGCGATCTTCGCGAGTTCCAGGACAAATTGCTCTTTATCCAGGTACAGGGCTATGATCACGACGAAAGCCAGAACAAAAACAGCCGAGAGACTTAGGTTGAAAAGCATCTTCCCAATCTCTAGCTTATGCTGCCTCTCGTTGGCCAGATCTTTTTCCTGGATATCCAGAGATTTTCTTGCGAGGTTGTAATTATTAGAGTCCTGTTGTTTCAGAAGCTCAAGGTTTTTTTCGTTCAACTCGAGCTCCTTCGCCTGGTTGGCAAGGAAGGCCTGCATCAATTCCACGGAAACAGGGGACAGTTCCTTTCCGCTCTCAGGCATACCTATCTCCCCACGTCATAGGAGACGGCGGACAGGGTAACCCGCATTTTCCCAAAGTGTTTATCCTTTCCTATCCTTGGAGGAACCATTACAGCGCCCTTGATGGCGCCGGGGTTCCTTTCCCTCAGTTCCAGATAAGCTCTGGGCGAAAGCACGATTTCTTTCCGAGGATTCCGATCCAGGACGGCCCGCATCGCGCATCCCTCCTTATATTCATCTACTCGTCATTATAGCAGGCCGACCACAACATCCCTGGTCTCCCACCCACAAACCTTACCACAATCCTTGTGAGCCGCAAGGGCGCTTCGCCCCGGTCCGGAACGGCCGGCGGAAATCCTTGACTTTATGGGGGGGGGGGGTATCTTATCGTAAGGAGAATACCAGGCCGTTCTCCTGAAAAATCATTTTTAGGAGGGATACGAATTGAGAACGAACAGGTTTTTGGCCGCGTTGTCTCTGCTTTTCCTTTGGGCCGGGGGCGCGGCGGCCCAGGAGCGGTGCGGGCGCCCCGTGGACCTCTCCCACCTGGCGGGGGCGGACTATTCCCGGTTCCTGCAGGATCGAGGAGGGCCGCTGCCCGCGTCCTACGACCTCCGAACGGAGGGCCGGGTGACCTCGGTGAAGGACGTGGGCCCCTACCGAAAGGCCGACTGGGCCTTTGCCGCCATCGGGGCGGCGGAGTCGTCCTACCTCACGCAGAAGCTCGGGGGGACCCCGGACCTCTCGGAGATGCACCTGGCCTGGTTCGCCTACATGGAGCCGGGCAAGGGCTTCTCCGTCCTGGGGGACTGGGGAGGGATCATGGAGCGGCCGAGGTCCGCAGATGTTCTGGCCCAGGGGGGAAGCGACCTTCGCGCGACGGCGGTCCTGGCGCGCTGGACGGGACTGGCCTCCGAGGACGACCTGCCCTACAAGACCGTCCCCGACCAGGCGGCCGCGGGCTACGCGAACCGGGTGGTCCTGCAGGACGTCTTTTACCTGGACGGCAGCGAGAGCTATTACTACAGAGCGAAACCACGCGACGAGGTCTGGAAGACCCTGATCCGGGATCACGGGGCCATCCACGCCACTTATACGCATAACAACTCCTGCTACAACGAGGCCACCCACGCCTACAACGGTGATGGTAATTCTATGAAAAATGTGCTGATCGTGGGCTGGGACGACGATTACCCCAAGGGAAACTTCCCGAGATACCAGATCCCCCACGAGGATGGCGCCTGGCTGGCGAGGCAGAACTGGGGGACGATCTGGGGGGACCAGGGGTACTTCTGGATCTCTTACGAGTGCAGAGCGTTACAAGGCGGGGCCGTCTACCGGGTGGCACGGCCTGAGCCCTCCGCCCGCGCCTACCAGTACGACGACTTCGGGTGGTGCAAGAGCGAGTATGTGAGTAGCTACAGCAACAGAGAAAACTGGATGGCCAACGTCTTCACGGCCGGCCGGGACGAGGCACTGAACGCGGTCTCCTTCTACACCACGGCGGCGAACGCCAGGTACACGCTGCGCATCTACCGGCTGGAGGACGGGGCGAAGGTCCCCGCCTACAAGGACCCCGCCTACCGCAAGGACGGGGAGTTCCCGATCGCCGGTTACCACACGGTGAAGCTGGACACCCCGGTCCTCCTGAAGAGCGGCACGCGATTCTCCGTGGTGCTGAAGATGGAGACGCCCAATTACGGACGCCCTCTCGCGGTGGAGTGCAAGGTCAACAAATACTCGGACAAGGCCGTCTGCAACCCGGGCGAGAGCTACTTCTCCAATGACGGGGTGAACTGGAAGGACGGCGCCGAGTATTATGACCCCATGAACGCCTGCATCAAGGCATTCACCACCCCTGCGGTCGTCCCGACTCCTACGCCTACTCCGACACCCACACCCACGCCTACACCTACTCCTACGCCTACACCCACACCTACACCGACGCCGACCCCCACGCCCACGCCCACGCCGACACCAACTCCCACGCCTACGCCTACCCCCACACCAACGCCAACTCCGACGCCAACACCGACACCCACGCCGACTCCTACTCCAACACCCACGCCGACTCCAACACCCACGCCGACACCCACGCCGACGCCGACTCCCACACCCACCCCCACACCGACGCCGGATCCAATTCTTCCGGATCCCACCCCCGGCGCGGGTTCCTCCAAGGGCGGCGGCGGGTGCGACGCGGGTGTCAGTGGATTGGCCTTAGCTCTTGCAGCTGCGTTCCTATTGAAAAAGAAAGCCTGATTTTCAACAACCGCAGCTAGTCCCTTTAGGGGCGACGCGGGATTTGGCGGACTTATATTGGCTTTCGTCGGAGCGTTTCTGTTGAGGAAGAAGGCGTAGTGCCAGATAGACATAGCTAGTCCGTTAAGCAGACGGCCAGCTCCCCGAAGGCGTAGCCTTCGGGTGCTGCGCCGGTACGGCAAGCCGTAAACCTTCGGTCCGCTTACGTCGATGCGCGGCACCGTTGCCGCGCTATCGACGTAAGTGGGCGACGCGGGTGTCAGTGGATTGGCCTTAGCTCTTGCAGCTGCGTTCCTATTG
>NZ_CAUUWA010000102.1 GCF_963548695.1 uncultured Fretibacterium sp. | reverse complement strand
CTGGCGCTCGCGGGGGCGGCGGTGTGGCTTGCCGTGAACGCCAGGCTCTCGCAGGATGCGGCCAACCTGAAATCCCTGGAGGCGGCGGAGAAGATCAGCTTCCCGGTCACCACGACGGTCCTGAAGCCCGGCTCATGGGAGGGCTGGCGCAGCTATTACGGTCAGGCCAAGGCCGTGCACACCCAGGACGTCACGACCTTCGAGCGGGAGATCGTGAGGGCCGTCCATGTCCAGGTCGGCGACCGCGTCAAGAAGGGACAGACCGTGGTCTCGCTCCTGGCCGCCGATAGAACGGCCAGGGCGCAGGCCAGCCGGACGGGGTACGACGAGGCCCTGCTGAACTACAAACGCCTGAACGAGCTTAGGAAGAAGGGCGGCGTTTCGCAGGCCGAGGTGGACAAGGCCTATGCGGCCCTGAAGTCGGTGGAGGCGGGGCTGAGGAGCTCGCAGTCCACCCTTTTGAGGACGGAGCTCAAGGCCAGCATCGACGGGATCGTCTCGGCCCGCAACGTGGAGCCGGGCGAGGTGGCGGAGATGGGCAAGCCGCTCGTCTCCATCGTCGATCCCTCGGAGATGGAGGCGCAGCTGATGGTCTCCAAGAAGGACATCTTCAACATCAACAAGCAGACCTCCGTGGATATCTACGTCGACGGGACGCGGAGCGTCGGCTGGGTCAAGCGCGTCAGCCCCGAGGCGCAGAGCGGTTCGGGGCTGTATCCCGTAGTCGTGGGGCTGAAGCAGGACGCCGGCGTGCTGCCCGGGACCTACGTCGAGGGGCGCTTCCTGGTGGAGAAGAAAAATGACGTCATCGTCATTCCGTCCGACGTCGTGATCTACAGGGGCAACGCGCAGTCGGTTTACGTCGCCTCCGGCGACGTGGCGCGGAGCGTGACGATCACGACGGGCTCGGGGCGCGGCGGTAGGGTCGTCGTGACCTCGGGGCTCAGCGTCGGGGACGAGCTGATCGTGAGCGGAAACCGCAGCCTCTACGACGGCGTCCCGGTCTCCAAAAACCTGGACTTCGGCGAGGATCAGCCCCTTTAGGGGCTGCCTTTGAGGATCGAGGAACTTCATGAGAGGTTTCATACGGTTCTGCATCCAGCGTCCGGTCTTCACGGGCTGTTCGGTCGTCATCTGGGTCCTGTTGGGCATCAGCAGCTACCTGAGCCTGGGGGTGACGCTCTATCCCAGCGTCGAGCTGCCGTTCATCCTGGTCCGGACGACCTACACGGGGGCCGGCCCCAACGAGATCGAGCAGCTGGTCTCCAAGCCTCTGGAGGACGCCCTCTCCGACCTGGAGGGGCTCAAGACGATCACGAGCTACTCCCGCGACGGCGTGTCGATGCTTGCCGTCGAGATGGAGTCGGGGACGAACCCCGACCTGGCGCTGGTGGACGTCAACAACAAGGTCAAGGCCAAGGTGTCGGACCTCCCCAGGGACGCGAACGAGCCGGTCTCCACGAAGTTCGACATCAACGCCCAGCCCTTCCTGATCGCCTCCTTCACCTCCGAGCTCCCCGAGAAGGAGGCCAAGAAGTTCATCGACGACCGGATCAAGCCTCTCGTCGCGCGCGTCGAGGGCGTGGGACAGGTGGACGTCGTGGGAGGGCGGGACCGTGAGATCCAGATCGTCCTGGACCCCGCGGCGCTAAGCGATTACGGCGTCTCCTACCAGAGGATCTGCTCGGTCGTGGCGGCCAACAACCAGACCAACCCATCGGGATACGTCACGCAGGAGAAGGACGAGGTCTCCCTGCGCCTGATGGGCGAGTTCAACGAGGTGGAGCAGCTGGAGGACATCCTGATCCCCGCCGCGAACGGTCAGCCCGTTCCGCTGTCCCTGCTGGGCAAGGTGGTGGACGGCGAGGAGGACGTCCGGTCCATGGCCCGGGCCAACGGCCGCGAGGTCGTCCAGATGCGGGTCAGTCCGCGCGCCAATGCCGACGTCGTGGAGGCGGGAAAGGCGATCAAGCGCATTCTGGAGGTAACCCTGAAAACCCTTCCCGACTTCAGGATGAACTACACCTACGACGACACGAGCTACATCGAGACCTCGGTCAAGAACGTCATCCGCGACACCGGCGTGGGCATCCTGCTGACGGCCCTGGTCATCTACCTGTTCCTGGGGCGCCTGTCGGCTACCTTCATCGTGGCCGTCTCCATGCCCGTTGCCTTCATGGCGACCTTCGTCCCCATGCAGATGCACGGCTACACCCTCAACCTCATGAGCTCCCTGGGCTTGGCCCTTTCCATGGGGACCCTCGTCATGAACTCCATCCTGATCATCCAGAACATCTACCGCTACCGGGACATGGGGTACGCACCCTTCGAGGCCGCGGAGGAGGGGACCGTGGAGATCTCCGTCTCCGTTCTGGCAGGCGTGTTGACGAACCTGGGCGTGTTCATGCCCGTCGCCCTGATGTCCAGCATCGCCGGGCAGTTCCTGAAGCCCTACGCGGTGACGATCGTGTACGCCACGCTCTTCTCCCTGTGGGTCACCATGACCGTGACGCCCTGCCTGGCGGCGCGCATCCGCCCGGGAAGCGCGAAACCGCCCCTTCTGGGACGTATCCTGACGGGCTGGTGGAATTGGCTCTTCGAGGGGTTTCAGGACCTCTTCCTCCTCCTGCTGCGCGGGGCGATGCGGTTCCCGCTGATCGCCGTGATCCTGACGCTCCTGCTGACCTACGGCTCGCTTCGGCTTGGCGGGTTCATCGGCTCGGAGTTCCTTCCCACAACGGACGACGGGACGATCACCATCAGCCTGACGCTGGACAACAGCGCCTCCCTGGGGCGGACGGAGGAGATGGTGCGGCGGGTGGAGGCGTTCATCTCCACGATGGAGGAAAAACGCTGGATCCGCGACGTGGTCTCCACGGTGGGCGCCTCCAAGCGCGAGACGGCTATTTTCAAGGCTTCGGTCGCCGTCTACCTGAAGGAGGACCCCGAGCGTCCCTCGACTCAGTCCGTCGCGGATAAAATTCGTCCCTTCCTGGCGACGCTGGAGGGCGTGGAGACGACGACCACGGCGACCCGAGTCGGCTTCGGAAACCCGATTGAGATTCGCGTCAATGGGGACGATCTCCTGACCCTTTACGCCGTTGCGGAGGAAATTCGCAGCCGCGGGCGCAGCGTCCCCGGCGTGCGCGACCTGAGCCTCTCGATGGAGATGGGCAAACCGGAGCTTCGGGTGCTCCCCATCCGCTGGAGGCTGACCCCGCTGGGGCTCAACATCTCGGATCTGTCGGGTATCGTCCGGGGCTACCTGATCGGGGCCGACGCGGGCAAGTTCCGCCAGAGCGGCTTCGAGTACGACATCAAGGCGCGCCTGGACCGCGAGAAGGCGGGGGACATCTACACGGTGTCGGCGCTGCCGATCATGACGGGCTACGGGCTGGTCCCCCTGGACGAGATGGCCGACGTGGCCTGGAGCGACGCGCCGACGGAAATTCGCCGCGTCGAGCGCCGACGTACCGTCGTGGTGACGGGCAACGTGCGGTTCATCACGTCGGGCGAGGGCAACGCCAGGATGCGGGAGCTCGTCTCCGGGATGAAGCTGCCCGATGGGGTCGAGGTCACCTTCGGCGGCGAGAGCGAGGACATGGCGGAGAACTTCGCCGAGCTGATTCGGACGATGATCATCGCCATTGTCGTGACCTACATCGTGGTGGCGGCGATCCTGGAGTCCTGGCTCTACGCCGCGGTCATCCTGTTCACGGTGCCCATGGCGATGATCGGGGTCGTGCCCGCCATGCTGATGGCGGGGGTCAACATCTCGATCTTCTCCCTGATCGGCATGATCATGCTTGTGGGCATGGTGGTCAACAACGCCATCGTCGTCGTGGACTACGCCGAGGTTCTGAGGCTCGCGGGCAGGCACCCCTACGAGGCCATCGAGACGGCCTGCCAGGTGCGCTTCAAGTCCCTGGTCATGGCCGTCGTCACCTCCGTCGTCTCCCTGCTGCCGCTGATGCTCTCGTCGGGGCGCGGCTCGGAGATGCGCGCCCCCATCGCGGTGGTCGCCGTCGGGGGCTTGGTCGCCGGCGGACTACTGGCGCTCCTCTCCGTGCCCGCGGCCTATCGCGTCTGCTGGGCGGTCCGCCTGTGGTGGGGTCGGCGGCAGGGGAAACCATCGCCCGGCAGCACGCCGGCGGAGGTGTAAAGTCCGTATCGCCTGAGGCCCCTCGGAATATTCCGAGGGGCCTTTTCGTGTAGAATGGAATGGAGCAAACTTTGTCCTGGAGCGGAGGGAAGATCATGAACGCATATCCCAGACTTTGCATCCACCTGGACCGCATACGCGAGAACGCGGCGCACGTGGCAAAGCGGTGCCGCGCGCACGGCATCGCCGTCTGTGCTGTGACCAAGGGCATCTCGGCCGACTTGAACGCGGCGCGTGCGATGCTCGAGGGGGGCTGCGACGCCTTTGCGGACAGCCGCATCCGCAACCTGATCCGGCTCGAGGAGGCCTTTCCGGCCGTGGATCGGTTTCTGCTGCGCATCCCCATGCGTTCCGAGCTGGAGGCGGTCGTGCGCACCGCCTCGTGCTCGACCGTGTCGATGATCGAGGCCGTCGAGGCGCTGGAGGCGGAGTGCGCGGCCCAGGGAAAAACGCACCGTGCGCTCCTGATGTTCGACCTCGGCGACCGGCGGGAGGGGATCCTCGAGGAGGAGATGGAGGCGTTCGTTCGGGCCTTCAAGCGCTGTCCGCGCGTGAGGCTGCACGGGGTGGGGGCGAATTTCGCCTGCTTCGCGGGGGCGCTGCCCTCGGCTGCTGTGCTTGAAAGACTTGCGTTGGCCCGCAGCTTCATGGAGGCCCGGCTGGAGTATGCCGTCCCGCTGTGCTCCGGAGGAGAGACTTCGAGCCTCAAGCTGCTGGAGGAGGGGACGCTGCCCCAAGACGTCAACCACCTGCGGGTGGGGGAGGCCATTCTACTGGGCGGCGACGTTGCCTGGCAGCGGGCGATCCCCTGGCTGAGGCAGGACACAGTGGAGCTGGAGGCCCAGGTCATCGAGGTCCGGGAGAAGCCCTCCCGGCCCGAGGGGCCGCTCGGGCCGGACGCCTTCGGCAGGGAGCGGACGTTCGAGGATCGGGGGCGCCGTCTCAGAGCGATCCTGGGGATCGGGCGCCAGGATCTCCTTCTGGAGGGGCTGAGCCCCCTGGACGAGGGGGTGGAGATCCTGGGGGGATCGAGCGATCACACGCTTCTGGATGTGGAGGGACGGTCGGCGGTCACGCTATGGGGAGACGTGCTGCGCTTCGGGGTCGATTACGGGGCGATGCTGAGCTTGTCCACGTCCCCCTATGTGGCCCGAGCCTATTTCGAGGATGGGCGCGAGGTCAAAGCAGCGCCGTGAGGAGCACGATCAGGACCAGCCCCGGAAGCATGTTGCCCGTCCGGATCTCCGCGATGCGCAGGAGGTCCAGGCCGATTCCCATGATCATGAGCCCGCCCAGGCCCGAGAGGTCGGCGAGCATCGCCGGGGTGATGAGGGCCTGAGCCCAGCCGGCGGTGAACCGCTCAGAAATTCCATGTCGGATGAGGTCCCTCCAGAAAAGCACGGACCGGCGCTATCCGTTCTCTGCCGGTCCGTGCCCCGCAAAATCCGAATCGTTGGGCTCTTATGCCCTGATGGCCTCGACGCGCCCCGGATAAGCGGCAAGCGCGCCCTTCAGTATGGTCATGGCCTTGACCAGGTCCTCGTTCTTCAGGACGTAGGCCAGGCGCATCTCGTTCCTGCCGCGGTCCGGGGCCGTGTAGAACCCGTTTCCGGGCGCGGCCATCGTCGTCTCCCCGTTGAGGTCGAAGTTCTGGAGCATCCAGATGATGAACTTCTCGGCGTCGTCCACGGGGGCCTTGACCATGACGTAGAACGCTCCCTTCGGCTCCTCGCAGATCACGCCGTCCATGGACTTCAGGGCTTTGTAAAGTGTGTCCCGTCGGGCCTTGTACTCCTTGTTCACGTCCTCCAGGTATTTTTTCGGCGCCTTGTAGAGCCCGGCCGCTCCGACCTGCTCCAGCGTGGAGACGCACAGGCGCCCCTGGCAGAGCTTCAGCACCT